>USJT01000043.1 GCA_900555175.1 uncultured bacterium | reverse complement strand
TTGGCGGAATCTCCTGATTTTTATGATCCGCCAACGGAAGCTAAATTGGAATATAATATAGGTATTGATTATTACAAAATCGGTCAATACGATAATGCAATGGCTGCTTTTAGACAGGCTATTAATATTGATCCTAATTATATTGATGCTTATTATAATTTAGGTGCTATTCTTGAATATTTAAAACAGGATGAGGCTGCTTTAGCTGTTTTCAAACAAATTATTGTCAGAAAACCTGATGATTATGAATCTGTTTTTAAAGCAGCTTATTTGAGTAGTAAACTTGGACAGGCTGATAAGGCTAAAACATATTTAGCTCTAATACCTAAAGAAAGCGTGGTTTATCCAAAAGCTCAAATGCTTGCGTCAAAATTAAACGGAAATACGCCATCTACACCTGCAAGTTCAACTGCAAGTGCAAGTGCAAAACCAAGCACACCTGCAAGTTCAACTGCAAATACAAGCTCAAAACCAAGTTCGACTACAACTCCAAAGACAGGCGCAACAACAACGCAGCCTGCAAAGCCTCAAGCTCCTAAAATTCCGCAGACAAACGGAATGTATAACAATATTCCAAGTCCTACCGGGATTGCTTCTGACAAAAATGGAAATCTGTATGTCGCAAGTTTTTCTGATAATTTGATTTATAAGATTACTCCTGACGGGAAAAAGATTATTTTTATAAAAGATGCAAAAATTAACGGCCCGATAGGAATGGTAAGTGATTTGAACGGTAATATTTATGTTTCAAATTACAATAGCAACAATGTAATTAAAATTACTCCAGCGGGAGCTATATCTGTTTTAATATCAAATGTTCAAAAGCCTTACGGTGTTCATATTGACGGAAACTTGTTGTTTGTATCATCTCAAGGCTCTAATTCGGTCTTAAGATATAAATTATAAGATATTGAAAATCTAAGAAGATTAAAAAAGAGGTAATATAAAATTTACCTCTTTTTTTATTGAATTATTCTTTTACTCCGCCTTGCAAAATATCAGAGATAAAATATTTTTTACCTATTAAAAATACTGCGATTACCGGTATTGTACAGATTACAGAACAGGCAAGAAGATTTCCCCATAAGGTGAGCTCTCTGAAGCTGCCTTTGTAAATCGCAAGTCCGACTGGTAGTGTTCTCATACTTTCTGAATTTGTTACAATTAAAGGCCACATAAAGCTGTTCCAAGTAGTTACAAATGTGAATATCGCAAGTGTTGCGACTGTTGGAAGTGCCAGAGGTAATGCAATTTTAAAAAATGTTTGTATAAGATTGCATCCGTCCATTTTTGCTGATTCTTCCAAATCTTTTGGAAAGCCCAAAAAGTATTGACGCATTAAAAATACTCCAAAGCCGCCAAATAATGCAGGTAAAATTAATGCTTGATATGTATCTATCAGATGAAGTTCCCTCATTAAAAAGAATAAAGGAATTATGTTTACCTGAGGCGGAACAAGCATTGTTATTAAAAATAATAAAAATAATGCGTTTCTGTGTTTGAAATTAAGTCTTGCAAAAGCATATCCTGCCAGTGCTGAAAATATAACCTGACCTATTGTAGTTATTGTTGCAACGACAAGGCTGTTAAAAAAATAAAGCCCGATTGGAATTTCTGAGAAAACATTTTTGTAATTATCCAGAGTTAAGTCGCTGTGAAATATCTTACCGGCATGTGAAAAAATTTCATTGTTGCCCGTAAAAGATAGGTTAATCATTGCAAAAAACGGGTAAAGCATACTGATTGCTATTAAAATAAGCGTGAAATAACCTAAGAATACTCTGAATTTTCTCATGATTTAATTATATTACAAAATATAACAATGCGAACATAACGCATAAGGAAAGTGAACTTAACACAAACCAAGTATGCATTACAGGATGTTGGTATGCCCAAATTTCTTTTAAAGTAGTAGCTGCATTTTCAATTGTTTGCATAATCTTTCTTCTCCAATAAACATATAAAAATCTGTTATATATATATCTTATTCATTAATCATTTTTGGGCATCACCTAAACGGTTGATTATTTGTATTCTTTAGGGTAATATACAACTATGCAAGATGTAGAACTTTTGATGCCGGCCGGCAATTTGGAAAAATTAGAATACGCAGTAAGATACGGAGCTGACGCAGTTTACCTCGGAGTTGTAGATTTTAGCCTTCGTGCAATGAGAAAAGGTAGTCTTATAACTATGGATAACTTAAAGGAGGCTGTTGATTTAGCTCATTCTCTTGGTGCTAAAACTTATGTAACTATTAATATTTTCGCTTTTAATAACGATATAAAGCAGTTAGAAGCTTCTTTAGACAGGTTTAAGGACGCTAATCCTGATGCGTTTATTATTAGTGATTACGGAATATTTAACTTAATAAAACGTAATATCCCAAATGTTCCAATTCACGTAAGTACACAAACAAATACTTTGAATTATGAAAGTGTTAAATTCTGGCGTGATTTAGGTGCAAGCAGAGTTATTTTGGCTCGTGAACTTCCGATTAAAGATATTGCGGAAATCAGAAAACAGGTGCCTGATATTGAACTTGAATGTTTTATTCATGGTGCTCAATGTGTATCATTCTCCGGCAGATGTTTGTTGAGTGATTATTTCTCTAAAGGTGAAAGAAAAGCAAATCACGGGAATTGCTCTCAACCTTGCAGATGGAGTTACAAACTCGTTGAAGAAACTCGCCCGGGTGAATATTTGGAAATTAATCAGGATGATAGAGGCTCTCATATTTTGAGCCCTAAAGATTTGTGCCTTGTAAAGCAGTTGCCGCAATTAATTGATGCGGGCGTTGATTCGTTTAAAGTTGAAGGTAGAACAAAGAGTCTTTATTATGTTTCTGCGGTTGCAAAAACATACAGACAGGCTATTGATGAAGTTTTGAAAAATCCTTCTGCTGATATGGATAAATATTTTAAAGAATTGCAAAAGGTTGGCAATCGCGGATATACAACAGGATTTGCTCTTGGGGATAATAATGGCGAAAGTTACAGCTATGATATTTCAAAAGGGCTTGCTGGAGCTGACTTTTTATGTGAATTTCAAAGAGTTTCCGAATATGATTTGAACAGCTTTGAAGGATATTATTTAGTAAAAATTAAAAATAAGATGCTTCTTGGTGATGAAGTTGAAATAATTACTCCTGATGAGCAATTTACAGCAGTCGTTGAAGGGTTTAAAAATAAAGACGGAGAGGATTTGTCATTGGGTAATACTAATGATGATATTTTTGTGAAATTTTCACGTTCTCCAAAAAATCCTAAATATGCTTTAGTTAGAACTGTTGGTATTAAAAATCCTGTATAAGTTGAGGAAATATGTTTATAAAACCAGATTATAATTTGAAAAGTATTTATGATATCAATCTTGAAGATTTAAAAAATCAAGGAATTAAAGCTTTATTATTTGATTTGGACAGCACTTTAATGGGTTCAAAAAGAGGGTATTATACTTCTGATACTTTAGAGTGGCTTGATAATGTCAGAAAAGACTTTTTTGTCGGAGTTGTTTCTAACAATCATAACCCTGATTATATGGCAAAGGTGAGAGCTTGTTCTGATTTCCCTGTTGTTTTTGAAGCTCACAAACCTGATATTAAAGTTGCTAAAAAATTTATGAAACAGTATTCTCTATCACCCGAAACAACTTGTTTTGTTGGGGATAGACCTCTCACTGATGTTATGTGAGGGAAAAAATTGGGATGTAAAACAATTTTAGTGGATTCAATTACTGCAGATATTGAAAAGCCGATTGTAAGATTTGCCAGAAAATTAGAAAGATGTTTTATCAGATAAAATGTTACGAGAATGTAACAAATGTGCAAAAATTTTTTAAATAACTTACAATAACTAATACGTTGGTAGGTTAATTTTATAAATTTTTTGTATTATAAATTAACTGTAAATTAAGTTTTCTTTATATAAAATAGCATTTAAAAAGTCTTAAAAGGTCGTTTTATGAGAGTTTTACCGGTTTCTAACAGTATAACTAATAAACCGTATTCGCCAAACAGTAAAGGAGGAATGTCCAAAAAAGGAATCCTCTCACCTTCTACTGTAATTATTGGCGGTGTGATTTCTGCCCTTGCTGTTCACAAGATAGCTCGTCCTGCTCAAAAAGTTTGCAGTGAATATGTAAAATCTCTTGCTCAAGAAGTTTCTCAAATGACAGGGAAAAAAGTTAATCCTTTGTCTCTTTCTTGTGTGATGGATAAAAATGAATTTATTTCAAGTATTTTACATTTAAAGAAAAATAATTATACGTATTCCCCTGAGAATATTAAAAATTTTGGGTTTCAAGCGGATTTTCACATGCATACAATTCATTCGGACGGGAAAATTGAGGTCAGAAAATTATTAGATGAAATTTCTGAATATTCAAAGAAATTGTATGGAAGAACAGGTGAAAAATTTAATTTTTCCATAACGGATCATGATTCTGTAAAAGCTGTAAAAGAGGCTCTTGTTATAATTTCGGAAAATCCTGAAAAATTTAAACATGTGAGATTTATCCCCGGTGTAGAGCTGAGTTTTTCTCATAAGGCTCAAATTGGCGCAAATTCTTGTGAAATTTCTGAAATTCTTGCTTATGGTATAAATCCTTTTAAGGTTGATAAATATTGTAATGAATTGCAAGCGAGGCGAAACAATACAATTGATAATATGTTAAAGGAAATAAGTTCTGCTATTCCGTTAACTAAATTTGATAAAAATGAATTAATAAAAACATATAACCTCAATCCTGATTGCTTGATGATGAATTCTCACTGGCCTGTTGAGCATTACGCTCAAACAAAACATGCAATAACAATTCAAGCTTCAAGACAAGGAAAAGACCCGTCAATTCTTTATAACGAGATAATGAACAAAATTGATGTAAAAAATCGTAATATGTGGTACTTGAAAAAAAATAATTTTTTAGATAAAGATATAAATGAAACAAGTATAATTTCAAATGTAAGAAAAAAATATCAACCGCGCATTGAAAATAACAAAATTATATTACAAAATGAAAATTCTTTTGAAAATATAATAGATTTCTTTAGGGGTGATGATAATGTTATTTTATCCTTTGCGCATCCGTATTTTACAGCAATGAAATTTTACAATCCGAAAAAATCTCTGAATCATTTTGTTCATAATTCAAATGGTTTGATACAAATTTCGGAAGCATATCATCAAGCATATCCAAAAGATGTGAATATTGATAGGGTTAATGAAGTAAATGATTATGTAAAACATCTCCTGAAAATTGGAGGCTCTGACAATCATAAAAGCTCGTATATAGAGGTTAATGAATGAAGGTAAACAGGATTTACAGTAATAATCCGACAAAAAAATATATTCAGTTTCAAGGAATTACACAAAGAATGCCTCAATCGCAAATTAATTCAGCGGACGATTTGGCAAAACAATACAGATATTTGAAATCTGCTAAATATTATGAAGCCTTAGATGATGATATTTATCCGCAAAACAGGTTTATACGTATGGAAAATTTTTCTTTTTTAGAAAGAATTCCTCAATTTTTAAAAAGAACTTTTGTTGATAAATTTAAAGAATTTACAAGTTTTCCAAATATTGCAAAAGTCTCTCAAAAAATTAACGATACATTTGTAGATAATGCATTAAAAGCTGAAAATTCTGATGTAAGAGTTATGCTTGCAGGATATGATCCCGTATGTTCAATTGGTTTAAAACGAGCTTTACCGGGTAGTGATATTGATAAAGCTTATATTATACTCGGCAAGAAACAAAATGTGTTTAAAGATGACGATAGAATTATTGCCGATTACAAAGGAACTTTGTGGAATAATGTTGATCAGAGAATTTTGAGTTTGAATAATCAAAATACTTTCCCTGAAGTTTATACACTTGATAAAATGTTTAATACTTTGGATATTCTTGACAGACTTACCGTAAAATACGGATTGCATAAAGATATGGATTATTTCAAACAAAAAAGAAGGTTTGATATTGATCCTGTATCTGCCGGAGAATTTAATATTCGTTTTGCAAAGATGAATAACGGTAATGATATCTCAAAGGTTTATGCTAAAAACTTTGCATATTTTATAGAATCCGTCAGAGATGGAAAAATCGCTTACAAAGTTGATGATGATATTTTAAATGTGATTAGAGAAAGATTAAATCGTTCTCCTTTCGCTATTATGTCAAATGTTACTCAAATGGGTGCTCATGAAAGACAAATCAGTACAGGCATGAAAGATATAAAGAAAAAGCTCAGAGCACGTGAACATTTGGTTGATGAATTTGCATTTTGGAAAGAAGATGATCAATTTAATCTTGTGAAAAATATTGTAAAAGCTGTTTCAAAAGATCAGGATAATACTTTTGACAGATATTTTATGAATGATGATGATATTCTTGAACGTTATGAAAGATTAAATCGTCAACTTATCTAAAATATTTGTATAATCATACCTGATATAATACTAATGCCAAGTAGTATTGCGATAATTTTGAATGTATCTTTAATATTTTCACTGTGTCTGAAAAGTATTAAAATCCCAAGTCCTGCATTTGATAATAACCCTGACATTACGGCTCCAAAGTTTATTGAGCCTTTGATTAAAAGCATTGTCAAAGCGATTGATACTGCACAATTTGGAATTAAGCCTATAAAGGCTGTTATAACAGGTTCAAGAATTTTAACTTTCCCTAACAAAACATGTAATACAGCGTGTTCTGAATAAACAAATATCAAGAAGTTTAATATGATTGTTATTAAAAGAATGAATATAAAAATATTAAAAGTATGTTTTATAGGGTGATAAATAAGTTCCCTTTTTCGTCTTTTAGAAATGCTATGGTGACAGCAACCTTCGTCTTCTGAATCTATATGTCCGTCATCATCACTATTGTTATCTTTTTCTTCTGTAATCGGAATATATTTATTATCTTTGAGTATAAAGTCAATTAGATATCCTGCGATTATTGCTATCACAATTTTTACACCAATTATTGGTAAAATATAGTAAGTCTTTGTCGGTTGTGCCAAAAGAATTGGTATAGCTTCATCTGATGTTGCAAGATATATTGCGATAAGTGTACCTTTGGTAATAAATTTTCTTATATATAATGTACTTGCAATAACTGAAAATCCGCATTGTGGAATTACGGCTGCTAAGCTCCCGATTAAAGGAGCAGTTTTTTCTGATTTTTTCATAAAAGAATTAATTTTGTCAGCGTAAAAATATTCGATTAATTCAATTATTAAAAATACAATGAATAATAACGGCAGAATATGGAAACTGTCAATAATTGCATCTGCGAACCAATCAGGCATTCCAAAATTTTCTATTATTTTGTCAAAGCCTGAAAACATATTTTCATTTATTGTGTTAATTTGATTTAAAATATTTATAAGCATAATTTAATGATAATATAAACAAACTATTTAGAGAGCTTGTTTCCCTTTCTTTTTGTTATCTTTTTTTACATCATGCTCGTCACAGCCTAATACTTGGTTTAGGTGTTCAATTAGTTCTGCAAAATGGTATTGCATAGCATGTTCTGATTTGTGGTGAATATCAACGAGGTGATAGTGCATTGCCATTTCAACTTGAATTAGTGAAATGTTGTAATTATAAAGGCTTTCAATATATTCATTTACGGCCATCAAGTAATCTTTTCTTGCGTTTTGAAGTGCTACATAATTTAATTCATTTGTTTTATATTTGTCTTCTATGACTTTTAAATTTTCTAAAGCTTGTATAGCTTCAGTTTTAGCAGTTGGAATTTGCTTTTCACATTTATCAACATTGTTAAAAGCTCTTTTAACTTCAAAATATAAATCTTTTTTAAACAATAAAATTTCGTTATCTGCAAGATTAATTTGTGCATCAGCACCTTTTATACTGTGTCTTAATTCCATAATATTAACATATGAATTAAGGTTAACTCCGACTTGAAAACTGTTATTTGTTGTTTGCGTTGAATTATTAAATCCATATCCTACGTTTGCTGTCAAATCAGGGAAATACGATTTTTTGATATATAAAAGAGATTGCTCCATTGCATGTTTTGTTGCTGTTA
>USJT01000042.1 GCA_900555175.1 uncultured bacterium | reverse complement strand
GTTTTGGTGGTATGTTAAAATATCGTAGTGCTACAAACTATACGGATTTTGCATACGGTTCTTCTGCGGATGTATTTGTTTTAAAAGGTAAACAATTTTTAGACGATAAATTATATTTCCAATATGGTGCAAATTCCTATATGGATGAATGGTGGTTTGGTGCCAGAATGCCAAAATATACTGCTGAATTGATTTACCGTGATACTGGTGTTATCCCGTCAACCATTGGAAAAGGCTTGGATTTGAACTTCCGTCATCGTTTTGGTATAGGTTATATGCAAAACAACGATGAAAACAGATATGGTGAAAGTATTCAAGCTGCAGATGTCGGAACCATAAGAACAAGATATATGGCAGAAGTTGCTCAGTCTTTATATAATTATAGAGATGTTGATAATCTTTTAGATTTTAATCTAGCTTTAGTAATGCAAGGTAGTGCTGCTTTATATGGAACAGGGGATACTCAGTTTGTTGGAAGAATTGGACCTAGAGTTCATACGCAGTATAAATATTGGATGCAGGATATCGGATTTTTTGCATCAGCTTATCAAGACGGTACTCCTATGCAAATGTATGATATGTATAGATACGGGCATGCAAATCTTTATATAAGAGAAGCTTTAAGGGTTAATAAATATTTAACTCTTGCTTGGTCAGGGACTTTGACATTGACAGGTGATTCTCCTAATGGTGAAATGTTCCAGGAAAATTCTTTTATCATTGCTTTAGGACCTGATGATTTTAAGGTTAATTTAGGGTATGACTGGGTTAGAAGACAGACTTATTTCTCATTTATATTAGCTATGGATACAAAGGGTTCTTCTGTTGAATTTGACAAAATGGAGATAAAAAATCCTGATAGATTAGCAAAAAGTAATGAAGAAGACGTTGAATTGAAGGTCTATGATACTGAAAACGGTTATACAGGGGCTAAAGCACCTGCTAAAAAAATGATATATGCTGAAGTTATAGATATAGAAGATCCTGATAAGGAACAGATATAGATGAAAAATTTACAAGATTTAAAGCGAGAAATAATTGAATATGGCAAACTCGCAGGTATAAAAAATTTTACACCTGGGTATTCAGGAAATATTTCTGCAAGGTATGGTGACAAAATTTTGATTACTGCTTCAGGTACATCAAACGGTTATTTGTCTGATGAAGATTTAGTCGTTATGGATTTTGATGGAAATTTGGTTGAAGGTGATAAAAAACCGTCTTCTGAAAAAATGCTTCATGTCAGATTTTACAAACAAAGAGAGGATGTAAATTATATAATTCATGTTCATCCGCCATTTTTGAGTGCTTTTGCTTGTTGTCATATTCCGTTAAATGAACATTTGATGGCTGAAAACACATTTTATTTCGGACAAATTCCTTTAGCTGAATACGGTTTGCCAGGGTCTATGGATCTTGTTGACAAGACTTCAATTTATTTTGATAAATATGATGCTGTATTAATGGCAAATCATGGATTTATTGTTGGGGATCAAACTTTGAAAGATGCTTTTTTAAAGCTTGAACTCGCTGAAAGTTATGCCCAAGTTGTTTGTAATACAAAAATTTTAGGTGGCGCTGTTCCATTTACTGAAGAACAGGTCGCTGAAATTTATTCTTTGAGAAAATAGTTGTGCTATAATAAATTTAGTAAAAGAGGATAAGACAGTGTCAATAATGTTGGAAAATAAACAAGGACTATTAGCAGGAGACGGAATTTTACCCGTTGAAATGGCTCGTCATGCCAAGGAAAATGGTTTTGAAGTAATATGTGTATCTTTGGCAAATGATAATTTAAAAGAATTAAAGAAGTATTGTTCAAAAGTATATTCTTGTCATCCGGGTGAAATGTCAAAGATTGAAAAGATATTTACAGATGAAGAGATTAAACAGGTGACTTTTCTTGGAAAAGTTCATAAAAGAGTACTTTTGCAGCTTCACAAATTTGATGCAAGAGCAATTGAAATTTTGAAGTCTGTAAAACGTTTGAATGATGATGAAGTAATGCTTTTGATTGTAAAAGAGTTTGAAAAACGTAATATTACAGTTTTGGATCAAACTATTTTTATCAAAAATTTGATGATTCCATCAGGTGTTTTAGGCAAAGTAAAACCGACAGAAAATCAGTTGGCTGATGTTAATTACGGCTTTTGGTTAGCAAAAGAAATGGGTAAAGTTGATGTAGGTCAGTCTGTTGTAATTAAAGATAAGATGATTATGGCAGTTGAAGCTATTGAAGGTACTGATATGTGCATCAAGCGTGGTGCAAAGCTTGCTAAGAAAAATGCAGTTGTTGTCAAGGTTTCAAAACCATTTCAGGATAAAAGGTTTGATATCCCTGCAATCGGTTTGAGAACTTTAAAAACTATGAAACGTTATAAAGCTGATTTGATTGCGGTTGAGGCGAATGAAACTATCATTGTTGATCAGGAAAATGTAATTAAATTTGCTGATAAAAACGGCATTGTAGTAATGGCAGTGTAATAATGAAAAAGATTTTTATAATTACCGGCGAATATTCAGGCGATATTCACGCATCACATGTAGTGAGAGCTTTGCGTGCAATAAATTCTGATATTGAAATAGAAGGTGTTGGCGGCGAAAATTTAAAGGCTGAAGGGGTAAAACTTTTTTCAGACCAAAAAAAGATGGGCAAAGTCGGACTTTCTTTAGGTATAATATCAGATCATATTGTTTTGGGTAAAAAAATTGTAGATTATTTGACTAAGGAATATAAGCCTGATTTGGTTTTATTGATTGATTACGGTGCATTTAATCTAAATATTTCAAAATTTTTAAAGAAAGCCGGCATAAAAGTTCTTTATTATATCCCTCCTCAGGTTTGGGCTAGTCGTAAGTGGCGTATTCACACTATAAAGAAGAATATAGATGAAGTATTGTGCATATTCCCGTTTGAAAAAGAAATGTACGAAAAATACGGGATAAAAACACATTATTGCGGACATCCTTTGGTTAGTCAATTGCCTAAAAAAGCTGATAGGGATGAATTTTTTGAAAAACACGGGTTTGATAAAAATAAGAAACTGATTTCAATATTTCCGGGTTCAAGAGAATTTGAATTGAAATATTTAATGGATGTATTTATAAAAACAGGTTTGGACTTGCAGAAAAAGCATCCTGATTTGCAGTTTTGCGTATCACATGCTCCGAATTTGTCCGATAACGTTTATGATAAATATTTAAAAAATTCTCCATTTCCTGTTATAAGGGGTGAAAATCAGGCTTTGTTGAGTGTTTCTGATGCTTTAATACTGGCATCAGGTACGGTTGCATTAGAGGCTTGTTTGTATCAAACTCCTATGATTATTGCATATCGCGGACCTTGGTTATTTTATTTGATTTATTTAATGGTAATTCGTATAAACCATGTTTCGTTACCTAATATAATTGCGAATAAAGATATTGTTCCTGAAATTTTGCAGGGAGATGTAAAGGTTGATAAGATTTCTCACGAGATTGAAAATCTATTATATAATCAGGAATACAGAGCTCAAAATATTAAAGAGCTTGGGGAAGTTAAGTCGCTCTTATCTGATAAAAATTCTTCAAAAGAAGCTGCAAGCGTGATTGCTGAATTTTTAGGAATTAACAAATCTTTATAAAATTAGCAATATTTGCCTATTCTATGTGTTAATAAATATAGATAGGTAGCGTAATGATTAATCAAGTTTTGTCGACAACAAATTCTACGCAGTCAAATGCGTTTAAAGATTTTAAACAGCCTAAAAAAGGCTATTATATCAATACGTCTTTTTATAAGGAGCAAAATGATAAGAAGGAGCATCATTTAGGCAAAACTATTGCGATTTCAGCATTGGTTGTAGGTTTTGGAACTTTAGCCGTATTCAGTGGCGGTTTTAACAAAGGCATATCAAAAGCTTTGAACAAGTGGAAAACAAAACTTGAACAAAAAATGGCAAAAGGCGGAAAATTCAAGGATTTTTACAGATATGCAATCACAAAAGTTGATTCATTTATGTCAAAAGCAGAGAGCATCAATAATTTTACCACATTGAAAGATGTTGCCTGTCAAAGAATAATGTGGGGTAAAAAAGGCGATAGGATATTTACGCGTAGAATTCATGAAGCTGTCACAGGATTTTTTGAAAGAATAAGCCGTAAAACAGTAAATTCATCTTATGCAAAAACTCATTCAAAATTCGCAAATTTAACAGAGTATTTTTCATCGGTAAATGAAAGACTTTTAAGAGAAAATCCAAATAATCAAAAGGTTTCAGATGTGATAAAAGATATTAACAGCAGAATGCGTAAGGTTAACTCAAACCTTGAAAAAGGATTTGGAATTAATGCACGTAATGAGCGTTTGAAAGAGGTTAATAAAGCGACAGACGGATTATTTGAATTTTTCTGGGATGCAAGTTTAAGTGATATAAGAAATTTCAAATCTAAAAATATGTGGCAAACCTTTATTGCAGAGGATTACATGATGCCTGCGAAGATGAAACTTGCAAACCAAACAGGCATTTTGCGTCAAGCAATAACTCATGATATTTCAGATAATTACAAAGCAACAGGTCAAGCCTTAGATAATATTCAAAAATTTGTAAACCCTTCAGATACATCGACAAACGAAATTTTAAATAAATTACGCAGTAATTTGAACAAATACAAAAAATTATCAGGAGATAATGAGGTTGCTCAAAGAAATGCTTTAAATTCAGAAATCTCAGAAAACCTGAAAAAACTTTCAGCTAATTTCAAAGAAGCATCAAAGCAATTCAAGTACACTCCAACAGCCGTTAGTGAAATTTCTAAATATGTTGAAGAAGTTGAAAATATAATTTCAAAAAGCTCAAAAGGCGAATTACAAGAAATTTTAACAGCCTATAAAAATATATTACCGCGTAACGAATATTTGAAACTCAAATCAAAAGTTCAATCTGCCGTAAAATCTTTAGACAAATCAATTGAGACAGAAACAGTTGAATATGTTGATAAAGCAAGAGATTTAAGACTGGGTTCTGCTCCGACAGATGTAATGTCTATTATTACAACGGTTGGTGCAGTCGGCTACTATTTGAATAAAGCTGATAATAAAGATGACAGATATTCGGTAGCTTTAAAATACGGAATTCCTGCAATTGGCGCAATCGCAACTTCTCTATATTGTACCGCAAGACTTGTTGCAGGCGGAAAAGCCATGGCAGTAGGTCTTTTGTCAGGTTGGATAATGAACAAAATCGGAGAAGAAGCCGACAAAGCAAGAAAGAAATATACACTGGATGTATCATTCCATCCTCGAGATATCTTCAAAACTCAATCAGATAAAGTATAACAAAAGTTTCGTTTTCTGCTAAGATTTTTGGAGAGGATTTTTTACTATGACAAAAACTGATAATACAACATCAATAAGATACAAACTTGAACAAAGAGAAATCGACAATTTATCTGAATATGCTACCAAAAGTCGATTTACAAAAGGCAGAAAAAAGAAAATAGAACCTTGTCCTTTGCGTACTGAATTTCAAAGAGATAGGGATAGAATCGTTCACTCAAAAGCCTTCAGACGATTGAAACATAAAACTCAAGTTTTTTTATCCCCGTTTGATGACCATTTTAGAACTCGTTTAACCCATACTCTTGAAGTTTCTCAAATTGGAAGAACAATAGCCCGTGCGTTAGATTTTAATGAGGATTTGGTGGAAGCAATTTCACTTGGTCACGATTTGGGGCATACGCCTTTCGGTCATTGTGGAGAAGGTGTTTTAAACGAGCTTGTAAAAGGCGGTTTTCATCATAATATTCAAAGTGTTCGAGTTGTCGAAGTCTTAGAGGATTTGAATTTGTGTAAAGAAACTATTGACGGAATTTTGACTCACACTTGGGGTTACACTCCCAAAACGCCTGAAGCTCAAATTGTTCAATTAGCGGATAAAATTGCATATATCAACCACGATATAGAAGATTCCATAAGAGCAGGGATAATCGCTGAAAGCGATTTGCCAAAGGATTGTATAGAGTATTTCACTTCAAACCAAAGCAAAAGATTAAGCAAAATGATTGATGAAATTGTATATAATTCAATGGGCAAGCCTGAAGTATCAATGAGTGAAGAAGGCTGGCATTATACAACCAAATTGCGTCAATGGATGTTTGAGAATGTTTATGAGGACGCATCTCCTGCAAAACTTGAGGAGAAAAAAGCTCGTAATGTGATAAGAGAATTGTTTTATCTATATTGTGAGATGTTAAAGCCTGTATGTGAAGAGACAAAAATTGAACGAATTGTTACAGATTGTATCTCTGGTATGACTGATAGATATGCAATTGAAAAATATAAGGAAAACTTTATCCCGACTGGATTTAAGTCAGGTGCGAAAGAGGATTATTTATTTAAACTTGCAAAATTGTATTAATAATAAGAGGTTTAAATATTGAAGAATCTTGAAAAATATGATAAAATGTGAATGTATATACAAAAATTTTAGGAGTGCACGAGGATTATGAAAAGATTGAGGAACTCATTCAAAGCTCTATTAGGCTTTACTTTAGCAGAAGTTGTTATTGTAATGCTTGTAGTTGCCGTAATAGTTGCTGCAACAATTGGCGTTACAAAACACAAATTGGATAATATTACGACATACACATATTATTCAGCTTATTCAACGTTGCGAGTAGCAACATCTCAAATGTTGTCTGACTATGATCCGAATAATGAGATATTTCAGGCAAAAATAGAAACCCCTGATTTATTAGCAAAGGTCGGAACATTTTTTGCTAACAACTTTGGGGTGCTAGCTGCAAATGCATACACTGTAGGCGGTTTTAATCCTAATGGTGGCAATAATAGTGAATATGATACAACAACAGATGCAGGTGTACAAGAATGTAATCTTAACAATATTGGAAATTTAGGTAATTTTGTTATTTCTAACATTTCACAATACCCTTCATCTGCAGGTTATGTTTGGTGTTTAAATGGTGGCAAGCAGATGCGTACAGAAAGAAAATGCTCTGGTGGAGCAGAAGCAGACTCAAATTTTTGTTCAAACCAGTGCCACTGTCCTGGTGGTTGGGGGTATAGTTATAGGCTTCAAGCATGTGTTTCTTGTGCAAAAGTTCCAACTGGAGGAGGCGGTAGCGGTAGTGTTGTTGAGATGACACAGTGCCCTGCTGGTACAACAGCTGCAACTGATTTTAATGCTCCTTGTAAATTAGGCGATTCAAATGCTTTTTATGTTTCATTTCCAGAAACTTCGATGGCTCAGGGATTAATGGGGCAGAAACTTTGTTGCTGTCCGAAAGGTCAAAAGTGGAATGGCTCTGCATGTTACGGCACTAAAAAATGTACAGGAAATCCTCCTACTAAATGTAGTACATGTAAGAACGGCAATTGGATAAAACCAATCTGTATGTTCGGACAAACATTAGATGAAACAACTTGTACATGTGTTACTAAACCATCTGAACCAGAATGTAATATTGTATGCCGTGCTGGTCAAACATTAGATAAAGAAAATTGTAAATGTATTACAAATGCTGGTGATGGTGCTTCTAAACCTGAATGTACAGGTGGCAAAGTATGGAATGGTGTTGCTTGTGTTTGTCCTGCAGGTAAGGAAGAAGTAAACGGGAAATGTGTTTCTCCTTGTACAGGTGGCAAAGTTCGTAATAGCTCTGGTCTTTGCGTTTGCCCTTCCGGTACTGAAACTGTAAACGGAAAATGTGTGGCTCCATGTACAGGCGGCAAAGTTCGTAATAGTTCTGGCGTTTGTGTTTGTCCTTCAGGTAAGGAAGACGTAAACGGTACTTGTATGTCACCATGTCCAAATGGCAAAGTTCGTAACAGCTCAGGTGCTTGCGTATGCCCATCAGGTAAGGAAGAATATACCGGAAGATGCGTTGATCCATGTACGGGCGGTAAAGTTCGTAACCCTTTGGGCGGTTGCGTATGCCCATCAGGTACAACTGAAATCTTAGGTCGTTGTTTAGCTCCTGCTGTTTCTCAGCCGACTACTCCGACTTGTTCTGGTGGTAAAGTATGGAACGGATCAGCTTGTGTTTGCCCATCAGGTAAAGAAGAATATAAAGGAA
>USJT01000041.1 GCA_900555175.1 uncultured bacterium | reverse complement strand
ATTCTATTATATCAAATATTAGAAGCTTTTTCAAGCCTCTTTCCCTTTATCAAAGACTGCGAGAATACTGATACTAATATCAAAATCATTCCAACATAAAAAGACAAAGTGAAATCACGCGCCTCTCCTAAAAAGATTACAGCCAATAATATACCATATACAGGTTCAAGATTTCCTGCAAGGCTTACAGTAAATGCTGACAATGATTTTAAAACAGATATATGAAGCAAATACAACAAAACTGTACAGAAAAATGCCAAAATCATTAACCAGAACCAATCATTTCCGACAGGCCAAATTTGTTGAACATGAGCAAAATGCATATATATAGGTAAAAATAAAGTCATTAATAATACCCCGCCTAAAAGTTCATAAAAAAGCATACAACGAGATGATTTCCCTACCTGAACAGTTTTATTAAACAAAGTGTATAAAGCGAACAATGCAGCAGATATTACACCTAAAATTATTCCAAACCTATAACTTGTATCAAACTTAAAGATTAACCAAATTCCAAACACTGCAATCAAGCTATAAAATAATTCAACAAATGAAAATTTAATCTTTAATATTAAAGGCTCAAACAGTACCGTAAAAAATCCTACAAGTGAATAACAAACAACCCCGATTGAAAGAGTTGCCCATTTTATACTGCCGAAGAAAAACATCAAATGCACTGCCAAAAGAGCACCAAGCCCTGTAATTTTTAATGCATCTTTAAATTTTTCAACAGGCTTTTTGCCCATCATCAAAAGCATAACAGCAAACATAATAAAGGCAAAAAACATCCTATACCACACTGTCATTACTTCATTTAATGAAATCAATTTAGCTAAAAGTCCGGTAAAACCTGCTAACAATACCGAAATATGAAGCTTTAAATATTCAAATTTTTTACTTCTTTCCATACCTTTATTCTGTCTCAAATTTTAAAATTGGTCAAATTAATTCTTTATATAATTTCAAATATTTTTGAGAACTTCTGCCCCAAGAAAAATCAGCTTCCATAGCAGATTTTCTCATAGCATTAAAAGTATATTTATCTTGATAAACGCCTAACGAGCAATAAATTGCCTGCATCATATCCCAACCTGAATAACCCCAGAACTTAAATCCTGTTGAATCATTCAAAGGATAACCGTTTACGGTATCTTCCAAACCGCCCGTTGCTCTAACAATTGGCAATGAACCATAACGCATCGCAATTAATTGACTCAAACCGCAAGGCTCAAATTTTGAAGGCATTAAATAAAAATCACTTCCAGCATAAATTTGATTAGCCAAATCACCACGATAACCAATATATGCTCTGATATTTGAAGAATTATTAGATAACCAGATTAAAAGATTTTCATAATCCTTTTCACCGCTTCCTAAAAATACAAAATCAGCATTCAAAGACTTTAACTCATTTTCGCATTGTCTGATTAAATCAATTCCTTTTTGAGAAACAAGCCTTGACACCATTGCATACATAGGTCTTTCAGGATTATATTTTAATCCGAATTCCTCACAAACTTTCTTTTTATTCTTCTCTTTATTTTTCAAAGATTTTACATCGTAATTTTTTACGATAGATTTATCTGTTTTCGGATTAAACACATCATAATCAATACCGTTTAAAATTCCGACAACTTTTTGCTGATTCATACGAAGGGTATAATCCATTCCCTCACCGTATTCACCTGTCATAATTTCTTTTGCATAAGTCGGAGAAACAGCAATTACTTTATCAGCATAATTGATAGCACCCTTCATCCAATTAACCTTGCCATAATGCTCAACTCCCCATTCATTATAGACAATATCTTTTCTCATATTTGCAAAATCAAGCACGTCCTCAAACCAAACACCTTGATAAGCAAGATTATGAATTTCAAAAACACATTTTGTATTTTTCCAGAAATCATCAAATCTGTAATTACTGTGCAAATAAACAGGAATCATAGCTGTATGCCAATCATTAGCATGAATAATATCAGCCTTAAAGTTTAATAATTTTGCATACTCCATTGTTGCAAGAGAAAATGCAATATATCTTTCATGCTCATATTTTGGATCAAGCCATTTAGGATAAACTTCTTTAAAACAAGAAAAATACCAATCATTATGCACAAAAAATACATTAATATTAGTTCCGGGAAGCTTGCACATAAATAATTTGAATCTATGTCCCATACCGTTGAACGTAAGCCATAATGAAGAATTTTCTAATTCCTTAATTCCCCATTTATTCACATCTATACAACCGTGTAACGGAGTAAATATCGCAATTTGTGCATCTTTTTCCAATGCTTTTGGCAAACTTCCGACAACATCGGCTAACCCTCCGGCCTTAGAAAACGGAGCTACTTCTACTGATGCAAATAAAATTTTCATTATCCCTCACTTCCTGAATCATTACTGTTATCTTGTATACCTTCAGCACCACCTAATATATCTGCTGCCTCCTCTAAACTAACCTCATTATCTTCTTCATCTTCTTCAACAGCAATATAATGGTTTGGATCTGTATCAAATACAAAATTAACACCGTATTTTTGAGCAACATAATTTGCTTGAGCTATACAAATATTTGCTTTCTCATAATCTTTTTTAAACATCATGACTTTATACATATTATACTTAAACAACATCAAAAGATATTCACTCGTAGAATTATTCTTTTCGAGCTGAATAAGTGAGTTATTAATAATTCCGAATGCAACATCATATTTGTTTTCTTTTAAATGTAACAAGCTCATTACATACCATGCAACATATAATAAAGTTGTCATTCCGTTATTATTAGTTTCTTTTATAATCTTGTAAATTATAGAATTTGCTTTTTTGAAAGAATTTAATTCCATATAGGAATAACCAACCATAAGATCGGCAAACAACTCTAACTGATACAACCTGAAATGTTTTGCCGCAAGTTTTGCCTTATAAATATTTTCGGCAAATATATTGTAATCACCGTTAAAGTTAACAAATGAATTAATCAAAGCTAAAATTGTATGACCGAAACGATCATTGTCGGAAATATTAAAATTAAGATTTGAAACTGATTTGCCATGAATTAACTGTTCCAAAACAATAAATAGATTATAAGATTCAGGAACAAAATTAATTTCGCCACGCAAAATATTTAAGAATTCACCAACATTACCGTACAATAATAAAACATTTGCCAAAGCAACATAACCTGCAGAATCAACAATCAATGATTTAAAATCATCTTCTGACATATAATCAGGTTTCAAAACACTTATAGTATCATTGCTTATAACATTCAAAACCTTATAACCGATATCCAAACAGTCAACAAGTGCACCGATATTAAATAATATCTGAATATGAATAACAGACATGAAAAAGAAATACGTATTAAAATTTGGATCCGCAGGATTAATTGATGACGGAGGCAATAATGATAAGACCTTATGAGTCAATTCGAGAGCATGATTATAATTTCCCATAAATAATGAGCCGTTAATCATTTTATTGCACAAAAGGATAATTTGATCAGTATCTTTTGATTTTTCAAGATTTTTCAACGCACTTAATGCAATACCCGAAGTCTTATCTGGAATATACTCATAAAGATTTTGAGCAATATTCTTATATAAATTTTGTTTGTAATCCTCAAGCCTTTCCAACTGTTCAGGATCAGTATTTTTATCAAGAAGCTCTAATACTTTCTCGGTAGAATTCAAATATGCACTAAAATCACCAAGAGATAAATCAATATCGCTAAGCTGCTCCCACTGTTCTCTTTCCTTATCGGTTTCTTCCAAAAGGCCGTATAAATAAGCTTTTACAGGACTTGGCATACTTGAATCAAACACTTTGTCAAACAACTCATTTGCGACATCAGTTAAATAAATTTTACTAATCGTAGTTAATAAATTAGATCTCAACAAATTGTAATTAGGGAAATAAATACAATCATTATACTGATATATAAATCCCATATTTGCAAGCTTTTCTATAATTTCATCCTTGTTTTCATATCCAAGAGATTCAATAGTTGCCATATCAATACGTGTACCAAGTAAAACTATTGATGTTAAAAACTTCATAGTATCAACATCATCTTGCAAAAGATTTAATCGGCGTGCGACTAATTTATCCAAGCTTGACGGAATAATAATAGTTTTAGGATTAATCATTTCAACACTATCATCATCTGCCGCGAAAACACCTGATTCTATCAAATATTGCATTGCAATATCAATAAACAAAATACTTCCGCAAGCATATTTTGCAATTCTTTGGAAATAAAAATTATTTAATATGTTACGATAATATATTTTATTTTCTTCAATTAATTTTTCAAACGGAGTAGGTTTTAACGTAATTTCAGTATAATAAGGTTTGCTTAACAAGAAATGGCAATCTTTATGTAATGAGAAGGATTTATCATAAGATATTAAAAAGCTTATATCAAGTTGTTCAAAAGACTCAAACAAATATTTTAGAACATCATAAGAGCTTGAATCAATTTTATCAAAGTCTTCAACAAATATTAAAGTTTTTGGAATAATTTGTAAAAGAGTCAAGAAAATTTCAAAATAAACATGTCTTTTATCCATGCTATCGCCATTATCGTTACGTCTATGTAACGTAATTAAATCTTTTATCAAACCGTCAGGATCAACTGATGAAAACATTGAAAAATCATTTGTTGAAAATAGTTTTTGAGAAACCGTATACTCAAAAATTGCTGAAACAAGTTCTCTAAAGAATGAATAAGGAGAATACTTCATCTCATCATAACAAGTTAGTGAGATAATATTATTAAATTTTCCTGTTTCTGCAGCTGCATTCAGCACTTTAATAGTATAAGGTTTATACATTTCTGCTGTTTTTATTGCGACAATACCTTTAGGTATATTTTGGAACTTGTTTAAAATATGGAATATAACATCGATATTTTCAGTTCTTATAAATTCACACTGAATTTCATCAAAATTAATTGTATCTATATCATAAATTGCATCAGGATCTCCAGGAGAATCCAAATTATTTAAAGCCTCACCATCAAGTTTATCCTGCTCAATAAGCATATTTTGAACGAAATTCGGAATTTCAATTTCTTTATCCTCATCCTCATCAGGATATTCGACCTTTACGAATTCTCTTAAATCCACCTCATAAAACATAACCATGTTATTTTTAATCATAACAGAATTCAAAGGTGATACCTTGTAATCCCCACTAATAGAGTCAGTTACCTGATCGTCCGTTAAAACTTTGGAGGGATTTATAATTTTATCGCTCTTATTTTTTGTAACTTGATTTAATAAACTGATATTGTAACCCGAATCGATATTATACGGATCATCGTTAATATTACGTCTTAAAAGAAACATGTTACAACGAACAGTAGCATTCTTTTTACGGGTTAATTTGCAGTTCATCGCTGTAATAAGGTTTAAAAGATCAATAGCAGCTTTAACAGCACTTGCAGCAGAGCTATTAAATGTATAATCTTTATCAAACCTTATAACATAAGTTTTATTAATTATTTGTCTGCGAAGTCCGATAGATTTTGCGTAATCAAAAATAATTTTGTCTAAATTAATTTTAAACTTGTTCAATAATTTTGCAGAACCGAACAAGTCTTTCATTTCATTAATATTAGGAAAATCAATCGTCAAAATAACAAAATCATCAGAATTTGCTTCATTCAATATAACACTTTTTTCAGTATCAAAACCGCACTTTCTGCATTTTTTGTTAATTGTCTGATTGATTTTTCCACAATTATGACATTTATTGATAATTACATAGCCGCATTTTTTGCAGGTATTAGTTGTATTAATAGTTTTGCAAATCGGACAAGCAAGCTTTAGTACCTTTTTACAATTCGGGCACACCATAGCTTTATCATCGATTTCATAACCACATTTAGGACATTCCATAAAAAAATTATACCACGTTGAAATCTACGATACAATAGGAATTATTCATCTAAAAAGAGTATTTAGCAATATCTAATGCCAGCCTCTTTCATTCTTCTTATACATTCCTTAATTGTATCAACATCTTTAGTTAAAGCTACACGAAAATATCCTTCTCCGTATTTTCCGTAGCCGTTACCTGCAGGAACTACTACATGAGCTTTTTCAAGCATCAATGTAACAAATTCTTCAGAAGTCATACCTTTTGGAACAGGAAGCCATAAATAGAAAGTTGCTTTAGCCGATTTTACATTCCAACCAAGTTCTCTAAAACCTTCTTCTGCAGCATCTCTACGCTCTTGATACATTTTATTCAAATCATTAATATATTTTTCATCTACTGTAAATGCAGCAGTTGCAGCGTCTTGAATAGCTTTAAAAGTTCCTGAATCAATATTATTTTTAATAGTTCCAAGAGCTTTAACAGCATCAGCATTACCACATACAAAACCAACTCTCCAGCCAGTCATATTATAAGATTTTGAATGAGAATAAAATTCTAAAGCTACATCTTTAGCACCTTCAACCTGCAAAACAGATGGTGCTTTATAACCGTCATAAGTCATTTCAGAATATGCCATATCAGAGCATAATAAAATATCATATTTTTTACAAAAATCAACTGCTTTTTTATAAAAATCTAAATCAGCAACAGCACCTGTCGGATTGTTTGGATAATTTAAAAACATGATTTTAGATTTTTTCGCAATATCAGCAGGAATTTTATCAAAATCAGGAAGATATCCGTTTTCTTCCAATAAAGGCATTTCATAAGGTGTTCCGCCTGCAAAAATTGTTGCATTGTGATATACAGGATACCCAGGATCTGGAACTAATGTATAATCGCCTGTATCGACATAAGCTAAAAATACATGTGCAATAGCTTCTTTTGAACCGATATTTGCAAGCATTTCAGTATCAGGATCAAGTTCAACACCAAAACGTTTTTTCATCCACTCGCAAGCACCTTTTCTGAATCTTTCGGTACCGTTATATGGAGGATAATCATGATTTTTAGGATTATCAATAGCTCTGTGCATTTCCTCAACAATTGGAGGTAATGTCGGAGAATCAGGATCACCAATCCCAAGACTTATAATATCTATACCTTTTGCTCTTGCTTCAGCAATTTTTTTATCTATTTCCGCAAACAAATAAGGCGGGATTAATTCTAAACGTTCTGATACTTTCATTAAAATCTCCTTCTTAATATTCTTTCCTAACCTTTAATTTTATGCTATCATGAATATAAAGGAAAGACAATGAGTATCATAGCAGATGACAACGATTTTCAACAAAAAAGCATATCCGAAAAGAAAAAAAATTCGGTAATTAAATGTGAATGCCTTGAAAATGATAAAAATTTTGAAAATTGTATCCGTCCAAAAACTTTTGACTCGTACATAGGTCAATCTGCTCTTAAAGAAACCTTAAAAATTTCAATTGCCGCAGCAAAAAAACGAGGACTTCCTCTTGATCACTTACTTTTTTACGGTCCACCGGGATTAGGGAAAACGACACTTGCAGGTGTAATTGCCGAGCAAATGGGAGTTGATATCAAAATTACATCAGCCCCTGCTCTTGAAAGACCTCGAGATATTATAGGAATTTTAATGTCTTTAAAGGGTGGCGAAATATTATTCATAGATGAAATTCATAGACTGAATAAAGTTGCGGAAGAAATTTTATACCCTGCTATGGAAGACTTTTTCTTAGATATGACAACAGGGAAAAGTCAAACGGTAAAAACTCTTCGCGTACCGCTTCCAAAATTTACACTAATCGGTGCAACAACAAAAGCAGGAGAATTGTCAGGGCCGTTACGTGACCGTTTTGGAATTATCCACAGACTTGAATTTTACACAGAAGATGAATTAGCTCAAGTTATAAAAAGAACAGCAGGAATTTTAAATATAGAAATTACGGAAGAAGGAGCACAGGCTATTGCAAAAAGATCCCGCGGAACTCCTCGTATAGCAAACAGACTTGTCAAAAGGGTTGCAGATTATGCACTCGTAAAACATGACGGAAAAATAACAGAAGATATAGCAAACAAATCACTTGATATCTTAAAAATAGATAATTTTGGGCTTGATAATACAGATAGAAGCCTATTAAGATTAATTATCGAAAAATATGACGGTGGGCCTGTCGGAATAGAAACAATTGCAGCAGCGATAGGAGAAGATGTCAGAATAATTGAAGATGTTTGCGAA
>USJT01000040.1 GCA_900555175.1 uncultured bacterium | reverse complement strand
ATTGAGCGTATCATAAGTTTTTTATCAGTAATTGTTTTAGAATTATCTAAATTTGCAATATGCTCCATCTTATCAGCAGTTGTCTTGAGAGAGTTTCTGAACATAAAAATCAAAATCCCCACACAAACCACAAATATAATACTTACAATCAAAGTAAGCTCATTTACAAAATCCATAAAACTTAAACCCGCCTTAGCACCGATAATAATATTTGGCGGATCACCGATTAATGTAGCAGTACCACCGATATTCGATGCCAAAACCTCAGTTATTAAAAACGGTATTGAATCACATTCCAACTCTTTTGCAATAACAAAAGTTACAGGCATAATCAAAACAACAGTCGTAACATTATCCAAAAATGCAGACGCAACCGCAGTAAACAAAGCAAGAGCAAACAAAACAAGTTTCGGATGCCCCTTAGTTAATTTCAAAAGCTCCAATGCCATCCACTTGAATACTCCGCTTTTTGCAGCTATATGGACAATTATCATCATTCCGACAAGCAAGAAAATTACATCAAATTCAATATATTCAAACACGGATTTTATATATTTTGCACTCTGAATATCATAATGCCCGTGAAACGGCAAAAGTCCCAAAAGCATAGTCAAAGCAGCTCCGACAAGCGCAACGACGGATTTTTGTATTTTTTCGGAAGCTATAAAAATATACGCAACTAAAAGAATTGCACCTGATATCACCATTCCGTAACTATGAACCAATTCGTTTAACATAATTTCCCCTCATAAAATCATATAGCAACTTTTTCTTTTTCGACTTAACCCACAAATATATCTGCACTCCAAAAAGAAAAACTTCCTGCAAACGGGTATATTTTTTCAAATTATACTATAAAAACACAAAAAACATTAATTTGTGTAAAAAACGACATAAAAAGACTGGTAAAAATAAGATATTAGAGTTATACTACAAGTGTAATAGGATTTGCTAAATAGGTTGTAACTTATAGAAAAATTATCCGTTTTATAATAAAACGGTAAGTTTTGCCGTCTAAATGGCGTATTGTATTTAACAAAAAGTATTATAAAATAGTTTAAGGAATGTAAAACTAAACATCATATCGGGCAAAAATAATTTGTCAGCAGTTTTATAAGAAATAAGTGTGTGTGTAGGTGTAAGTGTTGAACGATAATAAAGAAAAAGAAATTAAAGAAATAAAGGCTAAAAAACCTAAAAAAGCTGACAAGACAGTTTCCAATCCGCTTGCAAAACAGTTGAATGAGCTTAGAAAACCTGCCTTGAAAAAACCTGCCACAATAAAAATTGATACAGCAGAAAAAACTGAAAAACAAAAACCGACTCAACCAAAAGCTGTTTCAAACCCTATTGCAGCAGAAACAGACAGTATTGTTGCTCGTATCAACAACACTAACAAAACCGCTAACAGAATGTATGCAGGTTATATGAATCAAACTCTTGCAAGCTCTCACAGAGTTATTGATTATCCTGAGCTTGTAAACAGTTTGAATGAAGTTGTATCCAACAAAACAAGCGTGCATGAACTTTTTTCAGCCGTTCATGAATTGTTTACGGATAGATTGAAAAGTGCATTCACAGCATTCGGTATTTTCCATGAAAAATCCAAATGTATAAACATAAAATTATTCAACTCAATGGGCAGCACATACACATCAAAGCTTTTGCTTTCAGATGAAACAAACCCTGTTATTGAATGTTTTAAGACTGCTCAACCGGTTGTTAGAAATGATAACAAATTTCTTGATATTCCTTATTTAAACTCGTCATCAGCATATTTGTTCCCGCTAAATTCCGTTAGCGGCTGCAAAGGAGTTATGGTAATCGGTAAGAATGATATAGACAATCATATCGGTCTATTTTCGTTTATTGCTGATTATTGTGCACTTTTTATGGATAACGTTGAACTTTTGGAACAGACTAACAAGTATGCAAACACAGATACACTTACAGGGCTTTATACACACAGAGGCTTCCAAGAAGTGCTTAAAGCAGAACTTAAAAAAGCAGAAGAAAATGATTCCAATTTATCAATCATTATGCTTGACGTAAATAATATCTCTAAAATTAACAGAGAACTCGGTCATGCTAAAGGTGATGAGGTAATCAAACTTCTTGCTGAAAAGGTTAAACAAAATATAAGAAGTACAGACAAAGCAGGACGTTACGGCGGAGATGAAATCGCAATAATTTTACCTGACACAAATACACCTGATGCCAAGTATTTGGCTGAATATATAACTTATTGTCTGTCTTGTTGTTTTGTTGACGATGTCGGACCTGTAAAGGTTTCAGTCGGAATTGCAACATATCCTGAATGCAGCAGAGATCAGGAAAAACTATTAATCCTTGCAGAACAGGCAATGTATATTTCTCAGGCAAAAGGTTATAAAGAAGGCATGTCTGCAATTATAAGTTCATCAGATTTCAATTTCTGGGATGATGATGCTCTCAATTCGTTTGCTGAAGTTGTTGCAAAACGTCACTCACAACTCGGAATTGATTTTAACGAAGAACTTATCCACAAATTTAACAATGAACAAATTGTTTCACACAATCACCTTATGGAGCTTGCAAACTCTTTAGCAAGCGCAATTGATGCAAAAGATCCTTATACAAAAGGTCACTCAACATCAGTTTCACGTTATTCGGAAGCTCTTGCACGTGCAGTTAATCTTCCTGAAGAAGAAGTCCAAAGAATTAAACTTGGCGCATTATTACACGATGTCGGCAAAATCGGAATTCCTGAAAACGTACTTAAAAAACCTGGCAAACTTGAAGGTGATGAATGGGAAATTATGAAACAACACCCTGTAATAGGTGCTGAAAAAGTGTTAAAGCCAAACGAAGCTTTGCGTGATTTAATTCCTATCGTAAAATATCACCATGAACATATTGACGGAAGCGGATACCCTGATCATTTGAAAGGCGATGAAATTCCGCTTGCTGCAAGGATTGTTGCAGTTGCAGATACATACCATGCACTTATTTCAGACAGACCTTATCGTAAAGGTATGAGCGTTGAAAAAGCATGCGAAATCTTAAAAGAAGGCGCAGGCAAACTTTGGGACGCTGATTTGGTTCGTCAATTTATCAGTATTGCTCCATCTTTATCAACAAGCATTTAATGTAGAAAATCCTCGAAATCCCCTTGTTTTCTACAAATCATCGACATGCTTTACAGTATCTTTTATATACTTTTTAACTGCCGGCGTAATTATAAGGTCAGGCTCTTTCATCGCAAATTCATCAAGAATAATTATACCGCGTTTTTTATTCCCGCTTTCAATATATAAAAGCCCAAGCATGACTTTATTCAAAATATTTGAATTATTGCTGTATTCTTTAATTTTTGCATTAACAAGCCCTAAAGATTTGTAGCATTTTGCAAGATCTTTATAATATTGGAAATTAAGTCCATATTGATGCACTGCATCTTCATACGGTCTTAAAGCCTGACTTGGATAACCTATTGCCATATAGGCATCACCTATATTTTTGTAATAAACAGAAGTCGCCTGCGTGTCAGGGTTTAAACTTATTGCAATTTTAAATTCCTGAATTGCTGCATAATAAAGGTGTTCATTCATATAACGCAACCCCATATTATTATGCAAATAGGCGTTTTTTGTCGCATCAATTACAAAAACATCAGGTTTTCTGTAACCGGATGCCAAAAAACTCAAAAACATTAACAGTATTATTAAATATTTTTTCATACTTATAAATTTAATTAAAAATTAGATTAAATCAATTTCCAAACCTTCATAAGCAAACACAATATCGTCTTGTTTATAATTTTCACGAATTGCGTTTAATTTATTGTCATCATATTCAGGATCGTAATGGAAAAATACTAATTTTTCCGCATTAGCTTGTTTTTTAGCTTCAATAGCCATGTCAAAAGTTGAATGACCGTAACCTTGTTTTGGAGAATAAGCGTCCAAATAATCCTCCATAGTATATTGTGCATCATGGATTAAAACGTTGCAACCTCTTGCAAAGTTTGCAAGTTTTTTATCTCCGCCCGGATAGCTTTCTTTATCCGTTGCATAAACAAGAACTTTATCTTTATAAGAAATCTTGTAAATCAGTACACCTTCTTGAGGGTGAGCATAAGAACGATAACAAGTTATTAAAACATCATCATTTTCAGCTTTTGCATCAACTTCATTTTCAATTCTTTTGATAATAGGAGTTTCTTCACCGTGACGAAGAATAATACCTTCTGTTTCGCTCAAATCTTTAATATTCAAATTCCCTGCAATATCGCCTAAATCAAGCGGAAAAGATTTTCCGAATAAAAGTTCTGCAAGCTCATCAGACAAGCTTTCGTTGTAATTAACATTTCCGTAAACATTAACAACAGATGACGGAATATGCAAAGGCTTAAAGAAGGTAAACCCTTGAATATGGTCTTGGTGAATATGAGAAATTAATACGGTAGCTTTAATCGGAGTTCTTTCAGACGGGGTTAAGCCTGATGTAATATATTTTTCAGTCAATTCACTCCCGATATTAATAAGACCGCTTCCTGCATCAAGGATTATCAAATGTCCGTTTACATTAACCTCTACACAAGAAGTATTTCCACCGTATTGCAAAAAATCTTTATTAGCAATCGGATAACTGCCTCTTACTCCTCTAAATTTTACACTAAATTCACTCATATTATCTTCCTTATTTTTTTATTGTAATTGTTGCGTTTTTATCTTTTTCCTCACCTGAATAAACACTTGTTCCGAATACAAGAAGTTTAGCGAGTTTTTGAACATTTTTCAAATTTGTTTCTTTATTTTGAATATTAAAAACAACTTTATTTCTGTAATTTGTAACAGTAACCATTCTGAAAGCGTTTGGATAAGAAACAAGAGCAGGACAGCTTACGTATAAAACATTTCCTTTTTGCGTAATTTTTGCGCCATGATAATGTCCCTGAAAAACAGCTATCGGATTTTTATATTTACTAAAAATTGCTTCTACCTTATCTGCATCGAGCAATCTGTGGTTTGGGCTGTTATAAGGCTCAAGAATAGGAACATGCATAAAAATTAAAACAGTATCATTTTTAGAATTTGCAAGTTCATTATCAAGCCAAGCAAGCTGTTCATCGCCCAATCTGCCATTTGCTGTCAATCTGTCACGGATTATGGAATCAAGAACGATAACTTTGTAACCTTTTTGAGGCACAAAAGAATAGTATGATTTTTCAAATTTGTAATTTTTATTGTATTTATTTACAAGCTCCATATAAACTTTTGGAGTCAAATATCCGCCATACATTGTGTCATGGTTTCCAAAAGCAAAATACCAAGGAGCATTAAGTTTTTCTGTATGCGGAAGAAATGCACTCAATTCTTTTTCAAAAGGTTTGTCTATCAAATCGCCCGTAAACATTACAAAAGAAACATTCGGAATAGCATTTATCTGAGAAATTGCATCGTCCAAAAGTTTTGGAGATTCTCCAATCATTTTATAAGTTGTGTTATTACTTCCCGTATAAAAATGAACATCACTTAATTGTGCAAATTTCAAAGCCGAAGTGCTGCTGTAACATTGCAAGCCGTAAAGCATTGCTGCAGCTAATAATAAAGATATTGACCAATTTTTAATTCTTGTCATAATCGGTTCCTTTTTTGTTCTTCTTACAGTTTTTTTATAATGTCTTGTTACGGTTTTTCTCATTGTTTATCCAAAGCTGTTTTTATTTCGTCGTACTTTTTATTAAGTTCCTTATCATTATCAGAAAGAATAATTGCTTTATCAATATTCAACAAAGCACTTGACAGATTGTTCAATGCATAATCGCACAAACCAAGATATTTGTAAACCTCTGAAGTTTGTACATTTCTTGAAAGGAGATTAAATTTTTCTCGAGCGGTATCATAATCCCCTTTTGCATAATATATTTTTGCCTCTGTCAGTAAATATGAAATATTTTCTTCAATATCAAGAGCCTGCTTAATATCTTTTTCAGCATCAGACAAATTGTTCAACTGCATATTAATTTCGGCTCTAAGTGCAAAAGCAATATCTGCTTCTTTGTTGTATGTCAAATATTTATTCACCATTTTTAAAGCATTGTCATAATCTTTTGTCTTGTCATAAGAAAGAGCAAGTCCCAAATAACTTTGAGAAAAATCAGGTTTTAGAGAAGCTGCTTTTTGATAATAACTGATTGCGTTTTGATAATCTTCACTATCATAATATAATTGTGCAAGCGAATATAAAGCCCAATAATCATTAGCAGCATTCAAAAGAGTTTGAGTTTGTTTTGCTTTGTCGCCTAAAATCTTGTAATTTTGAGCTTCACGAATATTTTTATCAGTCGTTGTAAGATATGATTTAGAATATTGGTTTATAACTCTTGATAAAACAGCTTTTACATCTTGAGCATCAGTGTTTAAAGGTTCTTCCTGCAAAATCTTATTAACATAATCCAAAGCATCATTATACTGTCCATAAGTTGCATAATTAGCGGCAATATCAAAATAATCTTCTGTCATTTCGCTTGCGCTGACAGCTATACATGGAAATATTAAACATACAAGAAGAAGCTTTTTCATAATAAAATTATATCATAATTAATCCGAATAGAGGATTATATTAAAGATTTAAAAAATTTTTACGATATAATGAATACTATGGCTAAAAGTTTTTTTGTAAACCCTTTTGAAAAAAAACCAAATAAAGACCCGATGACACCGTCATACATAAAGCCTGACGGGACTCAAGTTATCGAACAGAAAACAGAAATAGGTTTATCTGTTTATGAAAAATGCCCTGACGGTACACTACTTTTCAGAGGTTACAATACTAAAAACAGACTAATAATGGATTATGCCAGAGATAGAAACGTTGAAATCTCTCATCATTTTGATGAATTCGGGAAAATGATTTATAAAAATGAATCTGTTTATGACGAACATAATGTTTTAGCGAAAAAAGATGAATATGATTATGATTACTACGATAGCGGAGCTAAAAAAACAGAGATTATAACATCTTTTCCGGGAGAAGTTACAACATATATGCAGTTTGAAGAAAACGGCAAAAGAATTGAAAAAATCGTAGAACGCGGAACTGTCAAAACTTGGTATGACGAAAATGACAAACCGTTAAAACGTGAAATTGACCGTGGTTCAGGCGGTATTATTACAGAAGATTTAACAAAAAAAGAAAATTAACCTAAAAATTTTGCACCATGATTATCTCTGCCACCTAAAGGAATTAAATTTTGAGATAAGAGAAAATTATTCACTCCTTGTATATATTCCCGATTAATTTGCGGACTATAAGCCTGATGATAAATTTCGGCTGTTTGAATTTTTCCGTTTGCCATTTTTAAAATATCTGAAAATTCCTTTTTATAATCCTTCATCTCTTTCGCTATAAAATACGGATGAGCAAAACCGAAAACTATATCTTTTTCATCTTTCAATGTTTCAAATATTTTTTCAATACTGTTTTCCGTATCAGAAACAACCTTTCCATCAACTATTTTCGGATAAAATTCTTCACAAATCTTGTCTATATTACTATCGATAATATCTGTTTTTGTTGTTTTACCGATAGATTTTAAATATTCATCAAAACCTTGAGGAGATACATTGTATTTTGGAACTTTTCTGCGATTTTGACCAAAAACGTAACCGTTCATTAATTCGTTATACAAATTTTGAGGATTTTGGTTTGATTCTTCTGCCATTTTATTTATTCTGTTTTTAATCTGTGCATAATTCCTCAACCTGTAATGCAAATTGTAAGCAAAAGTTTCACCGTCTTTGTTTATAAAATAGTTTTCCATATCGGCTCTTGAAAAACCTTTCCCAAGTTTTGCAATACAATTATCAAACATTTTGTTACGGTTTTCATTTAATTCTAAAATCAATTTTTTTATTGCCGGAGAATCAGGGTTGATAAAATAAGCAAGAAGCTCTCCTGATTTGACTTTTCCATCAGAATTAAAGGCAAAACTCATTTCAACTCCGGGAACAAAATTTATATTTTTATATTTTTGCGGATTTGCTTTTATAATTTCAAGCGCCTCTTTAACACCTGAAACTCTATCGTGATCAGTAATTGCAAAGGTAAATTTTTTCCCTGTTTTTTTATTCTTTTTGCGGCAAAACGCTTTCTTGAATTTACTTCAACCGGCAAAGATTCTTTATGAAAATTGTTTCTTTTCTGCAAACAGTACGATTCGTTCATTGATTTCCAGAAACTTTTATGTATAATGATAAACAGGGGAATTTGCATCGACGCAAACC
>USJT01000039.1 GCA_900555175.1 uncultured bacterium | reverse complement strand
ATAACCAAGTTTTGGTCTGTCTGCTACAAAGAAGATTATATCGCCTGCTTGAGCTTGTGCTCTTTCTTGAATTTGTTTAGCTTGTTCTTCTGTTACAAATTTCAATACAGGAGATTTTGCTGTTCCGTCTTCGTTGTAAATGATATTAGCCAAAGCTTTTGCACCAAATGAAACAGCAAGTTTTGTAATATCATCGATATCTTTTCTTGAGAATTTTGCACCGCCAGGAATTCTGATACCACGAACAATACCGCCGTTTTCTAAAGTATCTTTAACAATTTTGAATTCTGATTGCAAAATAATATCGCCGATATCAAAAAGTTCAAGTCCGAAACGTGTATCAGGTTTGTCAGATCCAAATCTGTCCATAGCTTCTTGCCAAGGCATTTGAATGAACGGAGGTTTAACCTCAACTCCTGCAGCTTTGAATGTTTCTACAATCAAGCCTTCAACACATTTTATAACATCTTGTTGCTCAACAAAAGACATTTCCATATCTATTTGAGTAAATTCAGGCTGTCTGTCTGCACGCAAATCTTCATCTCTGAAACATTTTGCGATTTGATAATATCTTTCAATTCCGCCTACCATTAATAATTGTTTGAAAATTTGAGGAGATTGAGGTAATGCATAGAATTTGCCTTCTTGAACTCTTGATGGTACAAGATAATCTCTGGCACCTTCCGGAGTAGTTTTGATTAAAATAGGAGTTTCAACTTCCAAGAAATCTTCTCCGTTAAGGTAATGTCTTGCAGCCTGACAAATTTTGTGACGTAAAGTAAGATTATGTAACATACTTTCACGTCTGATATCTAAATATCTGTATTTTAAACGTACATCTTCAGAAACATTTTCATCGTCTAAAACAAACGGTAATGTTTTAGCTTCTGATAAAATTTCAACATATTCAGGATACATTTCAACTTGTCCTGTTGCATATTTTTCATTATATGTTTCTTCAGGTCTGCGGGTAACTTTACCTTTTACCGTAATAACATATTCAGATCTCAATTTCTCAAAAATTTTGTGAACTTGAGGGTTAATCTGAGGGTTTGCAACAAGTTGGAAAAATCCAGTTCTGTCTCTAAGTTCTACAAATAAAATCCCGCCTAAATCACGGATTGTTGAAGCCCAACCTGATAAAGTAACTTCTTCATTCAAATTGTTTAGATTAAGCTCTCCGCAATTATGGTCTTTAAGTTTGGTTTTAATCATTCTATTTTCCTTTTCTATTTTTGCTCGGACTTATTTAAATTCTAACAAAAACATAAAAAAAAGGAAATAAATATGAAGAAAGTTATTTTATTGTCGTTTTCTTGCAGATTTTGTTTCAGAATTTTCGTTTTCAGCTTCTTCAATATCTTCGTAATAGCTGTCTTCGTATTCATAATCTTCAGGTAATATTTCAATAATCTGAATTGTGATTATTGACGCTATGTTTACGTGAAGATGACGAGACTTATCAGGACGAAATGCCAAGTTTTTTCTGTCTTTAACTTCGCAATTTTTTAGTGAAATAAATTGAAAACCGCCGTTCAAAATATAAAAAAGCATATTATCAGGAATAGCGTTACTAAATCTCATATTTTCCGGTAACAACAATTCCCCTTCTATATATTGGTCATTTGTTGTTATTAAAACTTGCATTCTTGGTAAGTTGTTGATCATCATAATTATAAAATCTCTCCTATTTTTATTTAATATAACATATTTTTTTATAAAAATAAACTATAAGTAAAATTTGTTTATTAATTGCTTATTTTAAACGAATATTATTAAAATAAATGTATTAATATAAATAGTCTTTAATTTTAATATGTTAATATTTTAGAACAAAGCAGGTATAACATAGTATTATAAAACTTGTATAAATTGTTAAATTCTTGAATAAGTTAATATATTGGGTTTTATTACTATGTATTTGTTGACCGAAAATAATAAAAAATAATGGTATTAAGGGAATAAAATATCTTCCTTGTATTCCTTCAATATAATTTGAACCATATTGTGTATATATGAAATACATTAAAATGCTTGTGAAAAATATGTGAAATATGATTATAATTCCTGCAAGTAATCTGTGGATTGGTTTTATGTAAATTTTTTCAGGAACAAAATACAGGTTGCAAAAAAACATTGTCATTATTAGTATAAATATTGGAATAGGAAATATGTACATTGTTAATGAACAAGTTCCTGATATTAGCCAATATTTTATGCTTATAAGTATTGTATTTAAAAATAATAAGAAAAAATCAAAGGGATTATGTAATAAAAAATATTTATTCATTTCAGGATAAATATCTGGTCGAATTGCTGTATAGTTATTTGAACTCCATAAATATGCAGTAAAAAGTGATAAAAATAATAAGGTTATAAATATTTTTAGTTTATGCTTCTTGAAAGGAATTAAAAGTGTTAAGAAGATAGGGAATATTAGACCTTTACATAATGCGCCAATAATTGTAAATATAACTAATATTGGAAATTCTTTTTTTATAGATAAAGGTTCTTTTTTATATATTAGTTTAAATAAGTACGCAATAAAGAGAAATGCAAATGCATTATTAAAAGAATCTGCTGAATATGACATTCCTAAATAAATTGAAGTTGGTAATAGAGCTGTGTAAAAAAATGCCCATTTAAAAATAGGCGTAATGTGTATGGCTATGGTTATTAAAATTGTCCATAATAAAAGATTAAAAAATCTTCCGCTAAAAGAATAATTATTCCCTATTTTTAATCCTATTGCTGGACCAATGTACATAACTGGGGAATAGCCTGCTGCACTGTTATATGTATAATCAGTTTTTTGATTTAAATGTCCGTTATATAATTTGCATTGAGATACCTCTTGAGCTCTGTAATAATGAGGGAGTTCATCCGGTACTTGGCCTGGTATAGTGCTAAACATTATAATTGTTCCGAATACTAATGCAAATATAGCAAATATTATTTCCGGACGTTTAAGTTTTTCCATTTTTAGATATTACCTTTTAAAAGTGATTGACAAATTTTATATGAGTCTGAAAGTGGTTTAAAATGACTGTGCTTATTGTTTTCAATATAGATTGTATTTATAGGAATTTCTTTTATTTGAATATTATTTTTTTTTGCTTTTATCAGCATTATTGTTTCAAAAGAATAATCTGAATTTTTTATATTAATAAATAATTCTGTACAATTTCTTGGAATTCCGCGAAGTCCTGTTTGAGTATCATTAATTTTAATATTGTACAGTAATTGAAATAGAATTGATATGATTTTATTCCCAATATAGCTTCGAAATGGAATATTCATTTTATTGAAATTTCTGCTTCCAAGACATATTGTATCAGGAGAATTAAGTAATTCGTTTGCAATTTTTGCTATATCATCGATGGAATGTTGTAAATCGCAATCTGCTGTAACGATTCCATTACAAGATTTGTAATTGTTTGTTATATATTTAAGCCCGTTTTTTAATGCTTCACCTTTTCCAAGATTAGTTGTGTGTATTATTATTTTATCAGGAGGGCAGATTTTATTTAATTTTTCAAAAATTTCATCTGATTTACTCCCGTCATTTACAACAATTATAGGGTATTCTTTTAATTTTTCTTTTAGTCCTTTTACAAGTGTTATTAATGATTCGTTTGGATTGTATGCGGGAATTAATATACAGATATTTTTCACTTATTCTCCTTAGAAAATAAGGGCATTTTAAATGCCCTTATTATAATTTGTTTAATTTTTATTTTTTGTCAAACATTTGTTTTATACCGTCTACGGAAGATAGAATTCCTGTTGCTTCATAAGGCATATAAACAACTTTGTTGTTTTCTCCGTTTGTGATTGCTGATAGTGTTTCTAGATATTTCATTGCAATTAAATATTTGTCTGGTTGACCTTTATCTGCTAAGGCATCTATGATTCTTTGAATTGCTTCTTTTTCTGCATCTGCTTCAATTACGCGGGCTTGTGCAATACCTTCTGCTCTTAAAATTTCAGCTTGTTTTTCCCCTTCGGCTGATCTTATAGCTGCTTCTTTTTCACCTTCTGCTTTTTTAATTGCAGCTTCTTTCAAACCTTCTGCTTCTGTAATTGTAGCTTTCTTTTCTCTATCAGCTTTCATCAATTTATCCATTGATGCTTGGATATCTGCTGGAGGGAAGATGTCTTGTATTTCTACACGATTTACTTTTACACCCCATTTATTTGTCGCTTCATCAAGCGTTGTTCTTAATTCATCATTGATTTTGCCTCTTGATGTTAATGTTTCTTGCAAATCCATTTGAGCTACAAGGTTTCTTAATGTAGTTTGAGTTAATTTTTCAATAGCATCTGGCAAGTTTTCGATTTCATAAACCGCACTTTTCGAATCAATAATTTGAAAATATATCAATGCGTTAATTGTGATAGATACGTTGTCACGAGTAATAACGTTTTGACGAGGAAAGTCGTACATTTGTTCTCTTAAATCAATTCTATCAACAGGTTTTAGGTAATAAAAACTTCTGCCGTCAAGACCTTTTTGAGAAACTTTTTTATAAATCCCTCTTGGAGCTTCCAATATCGGGAATATAAAATTCGGGCCTGCTCTCAATGTTTTTTCATAGCGTCCCATTCTTTCAATTATAACTTCTTGTTGCTGTTGTACGATTATTATGCCTTTGAAAACATAAATTAATAGTGCAACAAGTAAAATCAATAAAACTAAGCTCATATTTTTCTCCTATATTTTTTCAACAGTTAAAATTAAACTGTCATATTTTACAATTTTTACTTCACTTCCTATTGGAATAATTTCGTCATTTTCTGTTCTGGCTTCCCAGCGTTCGTCATAAATAGTTATTGCACCTGAAAATTTGCTTACAGGTTCTATAACTTTTACAATTTTGCCTATGTATTTGCCTTCCATTCCTGTTTCAAGTGTTTTGTCCTGTTTCGTTTTTAAAAGAATTGGACGTAAAAATACAACAGAAATTATTGAAAGTATAACAAATACAATAACCAGATATACCCAGTTTGTAAGCCAAACAGCTATTAATGCTGTTATAAATCCTGCAATTGCAAGGTTCAAAAAGAACATTGACGGCACAAGCATTTCAAGTATCAAAAATGCTAGACCTGCAATTGCAAATATTTCCCATAAAACCATATTCTCTCCTTTTTTTATTTTTTAATATTATCATATATTTACTTGATCGTCAATATTGGCATATATTGGTAAAAGTATGACTTTTTTTGTTGTAATATCTATATATGATAACTTTTGATTCATATACTTTAAAATTATGGTTAGATGAAAATAAAGAATTTTTGTCAGGTGCCAGAATTCAAAAAATTCAGCAGCCAACAAGAAGGGATTTTGTTTTTTCTATCAGAAACAAAGGGGTTACTAAAAAACTTTATATAAATATTAATCCTCAATATTTTCATATTTGTTTTATGGATAAAAAAAATGAGGAGAAAAGGCTAATCGAAATTCCGCAAAAACCGCCTATGTATTGTATGCTGCTTAGAAAGTATTTGGAAAATGCTTTGATTGCGGATGTTAAACAGCCTGAATATGAAAGAATTTTAGAACTATATATAGAAACTTATAATGAGTTATCTGAAAAAATTTATTTGTGCCTTGCAATTGAGCTTATGGGTAAATATTCAAATGTAATTTTATATAATTATGATACTAATATAATTCTTGGGTGTGCTCATAATGTTGGTGCAGAAAAACGTAGAGAACGTGAAATGGCAGGCGGACTTCCATACGTTTATCCTTCAGGTCGCCCGAATGATTGGTATGTCGCAGAAGATTCTCTTTCTTCTAAAAAACTTAATCAGTCTATAAATTCTGTAATTGATGAATATTATGCGGAATGTATTTATGAGGATAAATTAACACGTCAAAAAGAGCAATTAAAGCAAATTATTTCGTCAAAGCTTAAAAAAGATAAAAATTCTTTAAAGAAAATGCAATATAGACTTGAAAAAGAAATTAATTCCGATAAATATCGCTTGTGGGGCGATTTAATTATGGCAAATCTGTATAATTTGACTGATTATTCAAAGTCTGTTAATGTATATGATTACGAAAATGATGAAAATATACAAATAGAACTTGATGAAACAAAGACATTGAAAGAAAATGCGAACAAGTTTTATAAACTTTATAATAAAGGTAAAACTACAATTGCAAAATTAACAGATTTAACTTCAGAATTGCATTTGCAGATAAAATATTATGAACAAATATTGTATTCTATTGAAATTGCTTCATCAGTTTCAGATTTATCAGCTATAAAATCAGAAGTTATTCCTCAAGATAATGTAAAAAAAGAAAAGGTTAAAGCTTCATTTGAACCTATGGAATTGGAAATTGACGGGTACAAGGTTTTTGTCGGAAAAAATAATCGCCAAAATGATTATATCGTGTCAAAACTTTCAAAGGATGAAGATTATTGGTTTCATACAAAAGATTGTGCAGGATCTCATGTGCTTTTGAAATGTGAAAATCCGACTGATAAATTAATTTATAAATGTGCAACTCTTGCAAAACAGTATTCTAAGGGGGCAAATTCTTCTAAAGTCGGAGTTATTTTTACACGCCGCAAATATTTAAAAAAGCCTCCTGCTGCAAATTTGGGCTATGTAACTTATAAAAATGAACAGGAAATTATCGTCTGATGTTGGAAGAAAATAAAAAGATATCAGATAATATTAATATGGCAAGAAAGCATATAATAGCACTTGTAGATTGTGATTCGTTTTTCGTTTCCTGTGAGCAGGCAGTTAATCCTGAACTGAAAGGAAAGCCTGTATGTGTTATGTCAGGGCGTGGTCAGTGTGTTATTTCTCGTTCCAAAGAAGCTAAAAAGCTTGGGGTTCGTATGGGAATGCCGTATTTTCAAATAGAAGGTCAGATGAAAAAGGCTATTTATATAAATGCAAATCATGACTTATATTATGAAATATCTAAAAAAGTTATGGCTGTGTTAAAGGAATTTAGCCCTAAAGTTGAGATATATTCAATAGATGAGGCTTTTGTAGATTTAACAGGATTGGAGCGTTTGTATAAAAAGAATTATCTTGAAATTGCTCAAATGATAAGAGATGAAGTTAAGGAGAAAGTTGATATTCCTGTTTCGATAGGCTTAAGCAGCTCAAAATCATTGGCAAAGCTTGCATCAGATAAGGCTAAAAAGTTAGAAGAAGGTGTTATGTTGATTGGCGCAAGAAAAATTGTGCCATTGCTTCAAAAAACAAGTATTGATGAAATTTGGGGAATTGGGAAAAATTTGTCAGCTCTTTTTAGGCGGAACGGAATTTTAACAGCTTATGAACTTGTTTCGCAAGATGATGTTTGGCTTAACAAACAAGTTGGCATCAGGGGACTTGAGATGAAACATGAACTTCTTGGAGAAATGGTTTCTCCTGTTTGTAATGAAGTTAAACTTCCTCAATCTATTCAAAAAACGAGTGCTCTTGCAAAATTTTCTTCGGATAAAAATTATTTAAAAAATTCTCTGAATTATCACATTCACAGAGCCTGCGTAAAATTGCGTAAAATAAATGCAAAATGTAAAGGTATTAGTATATTTTTGAGGACAAAGGATTTTAGAGTTTTTTGTGAAAAGAAGGTTTTGAATGCGGCAACGGATTTTGAACTTGAGATATCAGATATTGTTTTTGAGCTTTTGGAAAAAATTTATAATGAAAAAATCTTATACAGAAGTACAGGTGTAATCCTTGATACATTTGTTTTTAATTCGCAAGCTCAGATGTCTTTGTTTGCAGATATTAATGTGGATGAGAAAAAAGAAAAACTTTCAAAATGTTTTGACAAGTTAGAGGAACGTTTTGGCAAAGATATTATTCAAACCGGATTTATCAAGAAAGATGTTTAGGCAGTTGTGTTTTTCACATAATATTGTTATAATGATTATGTACATTATAAAAAGAAAAGGAGCAGAAATGAAAAGATTTATTTTATTTAAAACGTCGGGGGGGGGGCGCTTTTAGCTTCCTATAAAAGATTTTTAGGTTTTACGTTAGCAGAGGTTCTCATAACTTTGGGGATAATTGGTGTTGTTGCTGCTTTGACTTTACCTTCTTTAATCTCCAATTACAACAGGCATGTTGTAGAAACTCGTCTTGAAAAGTTTTATTCAATAATGAATCAAGCAGCCAAACAAGCAGAACTTGAATATGGTGAATTTGAATTTTTGGATAGAGGAACAAATTATGGAGATACAGATGGTATGATAAATTTTTGGAATACCTTTTTTGCACCTTATGTAAAAACATTAAAAGTTGAAAAGCATAAAGATAATCCGAAAATTATTTGTATTTATCTCGCTGACGGAACAAAAATGGATATGTTTAATTATTTTGATTCTGCAACTGCAACAGATA
>USJT01000038.1 GCA_900555175.1 uncultured bacterium | reverse complement strand
TCGAGAGTTTCTTTGTGGTACTTTCTTGTCGGCACAAGAAAGTACATATAAAAATTTTTTTAGTGAATATTTTTTAATACTTAAGTAGTTACTGAAAACTACCCAACTGAGGTTTTGAAAAAATCCTTTTTGTTTTATGCTAAAATTATACAGAAAGGAGTTCTTTCATGAAAAAAAATGTAATTATTATTGCCCTAATATTTGCTATTCCCATATTAGCGTATATGCTTCTTACATCTTCTAATACTACGACTGCACAAACAGCACAAGCAGGCAAACCCCAAATTATTAAATTTACCTCAGCAATGTGCCTTGATTGCCAAACTATGAATCAAATTTTCCAAGAAATTATGCCAAAATATAAGGATAAAATTATTCTAACAGAAATTCCCGTTCAGGATAAAAATTCTTTTAACAATGAACAAATAAAAAAATACAATGTAACTCTTGTACCAACAATTATTCTTATCAATTCAAAAGGTGCACAGGTTAAAAGAATTGAAGGAGCTATATCTAAAGAAGAAATGGATAAATGTTTACAAGGACTTGAATAATTATGGAAAACTATATAAACCTATTTACTCAACAAGGTAGTTTACCTATTTTACTCGGATTATCATTTTTGGGCGGGCTTGTAGCGTCAATTTCGCCCTGCTCGCTTGCAATGCTGCCAATCATAATTGGTTATATCGGCGGGTATTCTGATGCCAAGCCTTTGAAAACATTTGTTCAGATGCTGTTTTTTGTTTTTGGAACAGCTATTGTTTTCTCTCTTATCGGAATAATTTGTGCCTTAACAGGTAAGGTATTTATATCTTTTGCAGGTGGATATTTCGGGATATTTTTTGCAGGAATTATTATGGTTATGGGTTTGAAATTAGTCGGAGTTTTAGATTTTGAACTTCCCGTAATTATAAAAGAAATGCCAAAAAATGACGGTACTAATACTTACTTGTACCCGATAATCTTGGGTGGCGTATTCGCTCTTGCAGGAACTCCTTGTTCTACGCCTATTTTAGCAGGGATAATGGCATTTGCTTCACTTTCTGCAAGTATTGCACAAGCTCTATTAATGCTTTTCTTATTCTCTTTAGGTCAAGGATTAATCCTTATTCTTGCAGGATTTTTGACTTCTCAACTCAAAAATTGGAAAGGATTTTATAAATTCTCGGATTGGCTTTTAAAAACAAGCGGAGGACTCCTTATAATAGCCTCAATATATATTTTTTATAAGATTTTTGCTCCACTTATTGTAAAATAGTTGTTAATGCGGTAAAATATAGGCATAGAAAAATGTTTAGCCATATAATATGCGCAAAACAATTATAGCATTACAGGAGAGTCCAAAATGAAAACTTATGAAGGTCAATTAGTAGCAGGAAATGAAAAATTTTGTATAATTTTGTCACGATTTAATGATTTTATCGGTTCAAAACTTCTTGACGGAGCCATTGACGAATTAAAACGTCACGGAGTTTCTGAAGATAATATTGAAATTGCAAAAGTTCCTGGAGCGTTTGAAATTCCTATCACTGCAATGAAGCTTGCAAAAACAGGAAAATATAACGCAATTATCACTCTTGGTGCTGTAATTAAAGGGGCAACTGCTCATTTTGACTACGTTAGTGCGGAAGTTTCAAAAGGTATTGCTCAAGTAAGCCTTCAAACAGGTGTTCCTGTAATTTTTGGAGTATTAACAACCGAAAACATAGAACAAGCCATTGAAAGAGCAGGAACAAAAGCAGGTAACAAAGGTTCAGAAGCTGCAAAATCAGCTATTGAAATGGCTAATTTATTACAATTGATATAGTGTTTATTTATATAAGGGGTAAAAAAGATGTCTGACATTATTACAGAGTACAGAAACGAGAATACAAAGGATATTGATATTCTCCCAACTATTGAAATCGTGAGAAAAATGAACGAGGAAGATAAACTCGTTGCACTTGCCGTAGAAGAAGAACAGGAACATATCGCTCAAGCAATTGATTTAATCGCAAAACAATTTTTAAAAGGCGGACGATTAATTTATTTTGGTGCAGGAACATCAGGCAGACTTGGGATTTTGGATGCATCTGAATGTCCTCCGACATTCAGCGTTCCACATGATATGGTACAAGGTTTTATCAGCGGTGGAGATAGAGCTATCAGACATTCAGTAGAAGGTGCTGAAGATAACCCTGATCTTGGTTATGAAGATGCTAAAATTTTAAATGAAAAAGACGTAGCTGTTGTAATTTCAGCAAGCGGAAATCCTAAATATTTAATGGGCGTTTTAAAACGCGCAGAAGAAGTAAACTGTAAAACAATCGGAGTTACTTGTAACTCTAAAGGAAGAATTGCAGAAGAAGCAGGACTTGTTATTTGTGCTGAAGTCGGACCTGAAGTTATTGCAGGATCTTCAAGATTGAAAGCAGGAACTGCACAAAAAATGATTTTAAATATGTTATCAACAGGTGCAATGATTAAAATCGGCAAAACTTATGAAAACTTTATGATTGACTTGCAGCCTGTAAACGAAAAGTTAAAAGACAGAGCAATAAGAATTGTTGCACAAATTGCAAATGTTTCTCATAGCGAAGCTCTAGCAACATTGATGAAAAGCAATTGGGAAATAAAAACAGCAATAATTTCAATTATGATGAACCTTGATATTAATCAAGCAAGATTGGAATTGAAAAAATATGGCGGCGTACTGAGAAAACTCCTTAACGCCCGTCAAACAGTATAGAGGAGAGTTAAAAGACATGAAATTAACAGTACTTGGAGCAGGATGCTGGGGGTTAACATTAGCCTGGCTTTTGACAAATAATTTTGAAAACGTAACTGTTTGGGCTCGTGAACAGGATATTTCAGATGATTTAAGAATAAACAAACATACTTCAAAACCGCTTGAAGTACAACTTGATAAAAAAGTAGAAATAACATCTGATATGAAAGCTGCTATATCTGATGCAGATATTATTCTTTCTGTTATTGCGACATCAGGAACTCGTGATGTATGCGAAAAATTAAAAGAAGCAGGAATTAAATCAGAACAAATTCTTGTAAATGCTTCTAAAGGTATAGAAGTTCCTTCTCTTATGAGAATGTCAGAAGTTATAAAAGATGTATTGCCTGAGCAAAGACTTGCAATACTATCAGGACCTACACTTGCAAAAGAAGTTCTTGCAGGATTACCGACAGCAGCATCTGTTGCTTGCGAAGATATAAAAACTGCTGAATTTGTACAAAAAGCCTTGAATGTACCTTCTAAATTCAGATTATACACAAATTCTGACGTAATAGGCGTAGAACTTGGCGGTTCATTGAAAAACGTAATTGCAATTGCGTCTGGTTTTGCTCATACAATGGGACTTGGTGATAACTGCGCAGGAACACTTTTAACTCGTGGAATGGCTGAAATCGTTAGAGTAAGCATAAATCTTGGTGCAAACCCTTCAACTTTGTACGGTTTATCTGGAATGGGCGATTTAATTGCAACTTGTTCAAGTCCGATGTCAAGAAATTACACAGTAGGTTCAATGCTTGCAAAAGGTAAAAAAATTGATGATATTTTGAGAGAATTAGGTTCAGTTGCAGAAGGTGTTAAAACTTCAAAAGCGATTTGCGAACTTGCAAAGAAATTAAATATTGAAGTTCCTGTATCTAATGCTATTTATGAAGCTGTTTATACAGATATCACCCCACAAGCACTTTTAGAAAAACTAATGAACAGAAAACTTAAAGAAGAAGAAAGATACGTATAAGATGAAATATGCCGTTAAATATTTAAAAAACACATTCTACCCGCTTGATGTACCTGATACAATTCATATACAAGACGGGCAAATGGTTCTTGTGCGTACCGAAAAAGGAGAAGAAGCGCTAAAGGCCTTCATTGTAAATTCTAAAGTCGCAAAGCTATGGGAAAAGAGCAACAACAAACCTGAACCGTTTAAAGTAATCCGTACTTTATCTCAACGCGATCTTCAAACTCTTGAAGAAATAAAAAAAGAAGAGGTTACTTCGTTTTTTAAATGTCAGGCATTAGTTCAACAACATAATTTGACAATGAACCTTGTTCAATGTCGAATTACATTTGACAGAAGAAAAATTACATTTTATTATACCGCACCTGAAAGAGTTGATTTCAGAGCTTTATTAAAAGATTTAACCCAAGTTTTTACACGTGTAAGAATAGATTTGCGCCACATCGGTGTGAGAGATGAAACTTCTATTCTTGAAGGAACAGGGGTTTGTGGCAGACCGTTTTGTTGTTCAAGTTTTCTTAGAAAATTTGCAACAATTAATGTTAAACTTGCCAAAGATCAGGGAATGCCGATTGCTCCAGGTAAAATTTCAGGCACTTGCGGAAGACTTTTATGTTGCCTAACTTATGAATATTCAAATTACATTGAAGCCGCAAAAGGAATGCCACCTGTCGGTTCATCAGTAATGACTCCTGACGGACTTGGCAAAGTTTGTTATCTTCAATTCTTGAGCGGAAAAGTTGCCGTCAAAATGGAAGACGGTAAGACAAAAGAATTTTATAAAAATGATATTGAGATGGTTGATGCAGATGTCAATGTTGAAATTGATGTTCCTGTAATAAATACATATACAGACGACAACGACAATATTGATATTAAACAATTAGAAGATGATAAAAACAGCTCAACAGGAAATGTATAAAACAGCACAAAACAAATATATAAAAATTTAATTTAATTGATTTATTTAAATTTGCACAAGTCTTTATACATTATATTTTGCAGTTCATTAGGGAACTTAAATAATAAACTATGTTTTTTTAATTTTATTTTTAACGATTTACCTAAAAATATATCATTTTTTATAGAACAAAGCATTTTAGGAATTTTTATTCTATAAGATGACATATTTGTATTCATAATTAATATATAAAAATCTCTATAACATTCCAGGTGAAATTTATTATCAAATAACAAACTTTGATACTTTCCCATATATGACGGCAAAACATCTAAATTAACCAATAATAATTCAAAACTGTCAATATTATTATCTGACTCTTGTATTATTAATCTGTCATCATAAATATCATTTTCTTTAAATATATTAATTAAGCTCTGTTCTTGACGTATCTGTATAATCCACAAGGTTATAAATAATACGCATATTAAAATAATAATCATTAACATAACATCAGTTTATCATAAATATCAAAGTAGATGTAAAAAACACGGAATTTTATTCTTTTTGAAAAACTCCTTCGCACTCTGTTCACAGATCACTAAACCCAATAGATACGGATTAAAACCTCACAAATCTACATATAAAACAGACGATAACAAAAAGGCATCGTCTGTTTTATGGTGTCGGAGATGGGACTTGAACCCACACAGATTGCTCTATACGCACCTGAAACGTACGTGTCTACCATTCCACCACTCCGACATTTATCTATTTTATTTTCTTAAAAAATTCATTGGAAATCAACTGCGAATATTTGTCCTTTTCATTTGCGGATATCAAAATTCTCTCTTCGCCGTCTTTTGTCTTTGCAACAGATATAATTCCTCCAATATCACCTATCGGAAGTTTTTTTACTCGTGCCTCAAATCTTACGTATGGAATTTCCTTCCCGTAAGAACTCATTGTACCATGTTTTGTTACCTTCAAATCATCAACTGTTATTGCTTGGTATTTTATTTTATTAAGCGCATGATGTAATTTTTCTTCTACATTATCGGATTTTATATCTTCTGCAGTCAAAATCTTTTTATTGCCTGAATCTACAACAAGCATCTTTTGACCGGAAGCTTTATGTTCAGCAACTACTGCATTATAACCCATTATTCCTGCAGCTTTTTCAATTTCAAATTCATCATTAATCTTTGAAAAATCTCCGACTTTTTGAGCTCTTTCCATTACAGTATCTTTTGACGGATGTAAATAATTGTTCACTAAACCTGAGATTAAATCCTTACCGCCGATTGCCAAAAAGCCTACAACCGCAAGCGTTATGATTATTGCACGTAATACATTTTTTAAACAACCCATGTTGAAATCCTTATCATGTTATACTATTATTATAACTATGAAAAATAATGAAATCAATCTTATCAATACAGCTGATGTTAAAGTCGAGGAGCTTACTCCTGCAATGCAGGAATATTTAAAAATTAAACATCAAAATCCTGATAAAATTTTATTATACAGACTTGGTGATTTTTACGAAACATTTTTTGAAGATGCAGTTACAATGTCAAAAGAGCTTGAATTAACTCTTACAGAGAACAAGGCAAATTCGGAAGAATTCCACTTGCTGGAATTCCTGCAAAAGCTCTAAATAATTATCTTGAAAAACTTGTTCAAAAAAATTACAAAGTAATCATTTGCGACCAACTTGAAGATCCAAAGTTTGCAAAAGGACTTGTTAAAAGAGGGGTTACAAGGATTGTAACATCAGGAACGCTTACTGAAAGTGATTTCCTACAACAAAATTCAAACAACTATATTTGCGCATTATTTAAAGATGAAAAAAGCGATATATGGGGATTTTCATACGCTGATATTTCAACAGGAGAATTTAAAGTAACACAAGCTCCTTATGAACTTATCTTAGCAGAATTGACAAGAATTTCGCCGGCAGAAGTTGTCGGACCTTCTATCAAGCAAAAAATTATGCCGTTTCAAATTGTGCCTGATGAAAAGATTGATTTACCGGATGAAATAACAAAGGTTTATAACTGTTCTAAAATTCCTTCAAATGTTTTTGATGCAAACTTTGCTGAAAGCAATCTTAAAGCCGTATTTCAGGCAAACAGCTTGGAATCCTTTGGGTATAACAGATACAAAATCGGATTTAGAGCAGCAGGAGCTTTGCTTGCCTATGTTTGGGAAACTTTAAAAGACAATATTCCAAAATTTGAAAGAATTGAACCTTATGAACTTTCAGAATACATGATTTTAGATGGAAGCACAAGAAAAAATCTTGAGCTTACAGAAACTTTGAGAGATAAAAATAAATACGGCTCACTTCTTTGGGCAATAGACAAAACAAAAACAAATATGGGGGCAAGACTTCTCAAAAACTGGGTTTGCCAACCGCTCAAACGTGTAGATGATATCTTAAAAAGACAAAATTGCATAACAGAACTTGTTGAAAAAACAGATGACAGACTTAATATTTCTAATTTACTTGAAAAGATTTACGATATTCAAAGACTTGCAACAAGAATGTCAAACAGTTCAGCAAATCCTAAAGACTTTTTAAGCTTAAAAGCCTCATTGATGATTCTGCCTGACCTATTAGACGCAACGGGAAATCTTGAATTTAATCCTATGGAAAAAGTTGCGCAATATAGAGATGAAATCGCTGAATACACATCTTTGATAGACAAAACAATTGCTGAAAATGCATCGGCTTTAATTAAAGAAGGCGGAATTATTAAAGAAGGAGTTTCCGGAGAGCTTGACTATTTCCGTGAACTCTTGACAGGTGGAGAAACCTGGCTTAAGAATTTTGAAGAAACCGAAAAAGAAAGAACAGGCATCAAATCCTTGAAAATCGGTTTTAACAAAGTTTTTGGATATTTTATAGAAATTTCAAACTCATATCTTAACCAAATTCCTGAAGGCTATATAAGAAAGCAAACCCTAACAACAGGTGAAAGATTTATTACAGAAGAATTAAAGAAGCACGAAGACGATGTTCTTTCTGCAAAATTCAAATCAACAGAACTTGAATATAAATTATTCTGCGATTTCAGAGAATATTCAAAAGAATTTGTATCAAAAATTAGAGAAATTGCAGATTGTATTGCACAATGCGATGTTTATACAGGATTGGCACAAACAGCGGCAGAGAACAATTACTGCAAACCGATTATTGATGAATCAGACGATTTTATTGTCAAAAACGGACGTCATCCTGTATTAGAAAAAATACTCCCGCTCGGTGAATATGTTGCAAACGATTTGGAATTAAAATGTAATTCGACTAATGCAACACAATTTATGATACTTACAGGTCCTAACATGGCCGGGAAATCTACTTATATGAGGCAAAATGCGTTAATTGCAATTCTTGCACAAATTGGTTCTTGGGTACCTGCTGATTATGCAAAAATCGGGTTTATAGATAAGATATTCACAAGAGTTGGCGCATCTGACGATTTGACACTCGGTCAATCTACATTTATGGTAGAGATGATTGAAACAGCTTGTATTTTAAATTCTGCAACAGAAAGAAGCTTCATTTTGCTTGATGAAATCGGAAGAGGCACAAGCACCTATGATGGCGTGGCAATAGCCTGGTCAGTTGCAGAATACATTGCAACAAAGATAAAAGCAAGATGTATATTTGCGACACACTACCACGAATTGAACGTAATGACAAAAACATATCCTCAAATAAAGAATTATAGAATTACGATTACCGAAGAAAACGGAGAAATCGAATTTTTACGTAAAATAGTTCAAGGTGGTGCAAGCAAAAGTTATGGTATTCAAGTTGCCAAAATGGCAGGCTTGCCATCGGTAGTTGTAAAACGTTCACAAGAATTAATGACAAGAATGCAAAGGGATTATTCAAATAATCTTGCTACACGTAAAAAGGCTACTGACGCACCGACAGTCGATGTTCCGCAATTAAATTTGTTCAATTAATCTTGACAAAAAAATAAATATAGTAAATAATAAAGAAAAAGTAAGGAGGTTGAAAAATGTT
>USJT01000037.1 GCA_900555175.1 uncultured bacterium | reverse complement strand
CAATCCTTTGCGCAGGTACCTGAAGTTGAAGAAAAAATCGACTGGTTAGAATGTTTTAAATTCGCACTAGAACAGTATGGAATAGAAAACGCAAATAATTTTTTACTAAATGACGATAAATCATAGTGCCGCATTTGCGGCACTAATTTACAGCAAAAGAATATTTGTTTAAAGAGATAAAATAGTCATTCTGAACTCGTTTCAGAATCTTTTTTGAGAATAAATAATTTATTTTAATTGTAGGAAATTATGTTGTATAAGTTATTAAAGGCACAGCGGGAATTTTTGGAAATCCCGCATGATTATACATTAGATGTCGCTGTGTATCAGGGAGGTTATGGTTCCGGAAAAACTTTTGCGGGTTCGCTTTTAGGAATATTACTTGCTTTAAAATTTCCCGGAGTTAGGGGATTAGTTGGTGCTCAGACTTATACTCTTGTTAGAGATACGACTTTGCAGACGTATTTTGAACATTTGGAAAACTTTGGTTTTGTCGAAGGTAAGGATTATGAATGGTCGTCAACTCTGCAAAAATTGTCTTTTAAAAACGGTTCTGAAATTCTTTTCAGACATTTCGATGAACCTAATAAATTGAAATCCTTAAATTTGGGGTTTGTAGAAATTGAGGAGATGTCTGATATTCCTTACGATACGTTTAAAATGCTTTTAGGACGTATGCGTCAAAGAGTTAAAAAAGTTTGGAAGCATTTTACTTATAGAATTTTTGGACATACAAATCCTGAAATGCAAAGAGGTTGGATTTATAAAACATTTGTTGAAAATCCTGCACCTAATTATAGGTTAATTACGGCTCCGACAACTCAGAATATTTATCTGCCTGAGGGCTTTTGTGATGAACTTAAAAAGCTTTATGATGAACAATATTACAAAATTTTTGTTCTTGCGCAAAACGGGGAATATAATAACGGTCTTGTTATAAAAGATTTTACGGATGCAAATATTAAAGATATTAAATATCAACCTGATATGGATTTGCATATATCTTGTGATTTTAACGTTGATCCTATGTGTTGGGTGTTTGCGCATAAGACTGATGATAAAGTTTTTTATTTTGATGAAATTGCAATGGAAAACACTACAACTGCAAAGGCTTGTGATGAATTTTACAGGCGTTATCCAAATCATAAAGGCAAAGTTATCGTAAACGGTGATGCCTCAGGTGATAACAGAAGCTGTACAAGTGAATATACAAATTACGTAATTATAAAGAAAAAACTTTTGCAGTACGGATATGATGTGGAAATTCAGATTAAAGCATTCAATCCGCCGATAAAAAACAGGATTATGGCGTTTAATTCAAAGGTGCGTTCGGCAGACGGTGAAGTTTGTCTTTTTGTTGATAAAAAATGTGAAAAACTTCTTTATAATATTTACAACTTAAAATACAAAGAAGGTACATCAAAGATTGATATTCCAACATATCAGCAAATTAAACAGTCCAAAGAACTAAAATTTTTATCTCATCCAATGGATGCAGCCTCTTATCTTGTGGATTTTTACTGGCCTATAACTCTTTAAAGGAAGGATATTATGGAAAAAATATTAGAATACTCTCCGATAATCATTGTTGTTTTAATGTTTTTTGTACAGCAAAGAATTTTTGTAACCCCTGAACAGTTGGAGAAAAAGCATCGGGAGATTGTTGAAGAAATTGAAGAAAAATTCGTAACAATCCATAGTTTTGTTGATTTGAAAGATCAGTTTTCAGAAGTAAAGGACAAAATTGATAAGATGTATGACCTTTTGATTGATTTAAAATGATGTTAATAATTTGTTACATAAACTTTATATATATTAAAGTTTTAGACTCAAAATGCCGTCAATTCGAATAACAGACATGTTGTTACTAAGTTAATTCGAAAGGAAAGAGTTACAAAAATGGGATTGGCAGCTTCACAAGCAAGATTTTTAGCCATAACAGCAAGAAAAAATAACTGTGAATTTCGTTCAATGGAAATTGCACAGCAAAAACTTTCTGTTACTCGTGATTTGCAAAAAGCTGCTGATGAGTATCAAAATTCTCTAAATGCGACAAAACTCGTTTGGAATGGGGATAACAACAGCGATGGAACAGGTACAACTTATGATTTGTCATACGCAATTATGATGACTCCATCTGCGTTGAATGAATATGATCCTTATTTAATCACTGATACGCAAGGAAAAATTGTATTATCAGACAGTATGTTTAATGCCGCAGTTAAAGCAGGTATTATTGATGAAAAAACAGGTGATCCGACCGGTAAGGGTAAATTTAGTATGGGCTCTGCAAGCTCAACTGATGATGGCAGTCGTAACGCGTTTTTATATCAATTAGGTGTTGCAAATGAGGTTTCTGCATCTACTATTAATTCAATATATGCCTTAGGTGCTAATGGTTATACAGATGCAGGTGTTGGTGGCGAAATCGCTGATAAAACAATGGCAAATGCTATGCCAACAGCGACTTTTATAACTTATTTACAAGAAGCTGAATGTGATGAACAATCTACTGTTGCAATTGGAACTTCCGATGGAGAAATCAATCTTTCTTATGATATAGGAGATTCCTTGTATGGATTGAATCTTTTGGATTTGTTCGGAGTCGGCAATGCTGATGTAGGAGAAACAGAAGGTACAGCAGGAGAAGACGGAACTGCAGCTGAAACAGGTAAAACTTTTGATGAAGTATTCTGTACAACTACTACTCCGGATTCTAAAAAAGATGCGGATAAACTTATAATTACTAAAAACGGAAAAGCATTATCTCAAAGTGAAATTGAACATTTGACCTTGGGTGATTTCTTATCAGGTAAATATGAAATGTCAGGCCTAATGTCAACTGAAAAATTTGCGAAGAAAGCTCAGGATGTTTTACTTGCAATGGCAACATTATTAGGCTATCAAGCACCTGATGGTGATATTAAGGGCTTGAATGTTGATGATGAATCTGATGCTGCATTAGATCAAGCTTATGAATTTTCTAAACTTTTAGTAAGTCAAGAGTACGCTGTAACTGCAAATTCAGGCGGAACAATGTATAAGTCTGTTCAAAATGCTATATCTAAAGCTCAAGATTCAAACTGTATAGCTGAAGGTAACAGAGATGTTAAATCAATAAGTTTATCAAACTTATTAAAATCATATTTAACATATTTTTCAATGTCTATTGATGGATATGATTCAGGTTTTAACATTGATAAAGAATCATCTAAAGACAGTTTATATATAACAGATGATTTATCATATTACTTCCTTATTACAAATGAAGAAGCACAAACCTCTCAAGATATATTGAATGCTGATTTTTATAACCAGTTATATAATAACTTGTGTATGTATGGTGCTTGTGCAGATGCTACAAAACGTGATCAAATTACGGATTCAACATATCTGAACCAAGCTTTGAAAAACGGTCAATTATTCGTTTCAACATTAAATACTGACGGTTATTATTATCAAGGACATTATACAAATAGTGAACATATTGCTGAAATAACAGATGAAGATGCAGTAGCTCAGGCAGAAGCAGAATATAATTCTAAAAAGAGCAAATTGAATTATAAAGAAGAATCTCTTGAACTTGAGTTGAAAAATATTGATACAGAATTGTCATCTCTGACAACAGAATATGATACTGTTAAAAACTTGATTAGTAAGAACGTTGAAAAAGTCTTTACAATGTTTAGTACATAATAGTTTATATTATATATTTGATTATAAATCTTCCTTTAACAAGTTTAAAGGAAGATTTTTTTATATAAAAACAAAAAAAACGGGTTTTCTAATTTCTTAGATTACCCGGTATTTCATTTTCTGAAACAAAAAGGATTTACATTAACTTATATTGTGTGTTTTAAGTCTTTTTATAACGTTAAAATACTCATTAATATTCAATACCTTGTCTTGCCATAACACCCATATCGAAATAGTGTTTAATAGGTTTCATTTCGGTAACAAGATGTGCCATAGCTTTAAGTTCAGGATGAGCATAACGTCCTGTTAATACGATTTCAAGGTTTTCAGGTTTATGCAAAAGTGCATCTTTTACATCTGATACTTTAATCATATTCATTGCGGTACAAATATTAATTTCATCAAGAATAATAAGTTGATATTCTCCTGAATTAATAGCTTTTTTTGCAAATTCCCAACCGCGTTTAGCTTCTTTAAAATCCTCCATACAAACGTTATGAGAATAGCATACTCTATCCATACCAAATTGAACAACGTCTAAGTTTGGTAAGAATTTTGAAGATGTAATAATTTCTCCGTATGAAGTTGCGCTATCACCTTTTGTAAATTGAATAATTAGAACTTTCCAGCCGTGCCCAAGAGCTCTCAATGCTAACCCTAGTGCTGCGGTCGTTTTTCCTTTTCCATCTCCAGTATAAATTTGAATATAACCATGCTCTAACACGACTCACTACCTCCTGATAAGTTCCTCTATCCTTATTTTAACTAATGTTTCTCACTGTTTAATCGTTCTGAGGATCGATAAATTTTTAGAGCAAAAGATGGATATTACATCTATCCCCGCTCCCAAGATTTTTGTATATTCATCATAGAATAAAGAAATAAAAAATAAACACATTTGAGCTAATCCATGCCAATCTTTTTACATTTATTTTTAGCTAATTTTTGAAACCTGCTCAGTATAGCAGTTTTCAAAATATAGTGCCATGCTTAAAAATTTACATAATTTTTGTTAAATAATTGTTAAAAACTCTTGCATATCTCTAAAGAAGTCTTGAGCTACGTGTTTTGGCGATTTTTAGAAATGTGAACATTATTAATATTTCCTGTAAAAATTTAGTGTCAATACCTATTTGATTTTTTTAATAAAAATAAGGGTATAATATATATAAGGGATATCTTGGTTTTCTAAAAATGTTAACAATTGTAACGATTTATTATATTTGTGAAATCTTGGAAATTTCAAATTGTTTATATTTTTAGAGAGCAAAAAAAGAGAGATAAGTAAATGAGCGGTGTTAATACAGCAGGATTAGTAAAACTGAATATTAATAATAACCAAAGCTTAGGCTCATCGTCGTTCAAAACAACAGCGGCGACAAGACTTGCTACTACAACAAGAGCAACTGTTCCAGGTTTTGGTGTTATGGCTCAACGCTCATTAGGTGGTACAGGTTCAATTTTTAATGCTAAGTCTTATAATAGTTTGTCTAACAGTATAACAAGACATGGTTTGAATGATGGAAGAACATCTGTATTTAATAATTATAACCCTTATCCAACGACTATAAAGGCTGACAATTCAGATAATAAGTTTGCAAATATTCTGCTTTTAACTGGAGTTACTACAGCAGGCATTGCTTCAATTGTAAATGCATTGTCATCATCTGAAGGATCCGGTGATAGTACAATTTCAACTTTGAATAAAATTCACAAAACTAAATCATCTTCAAGTTCTAGTAGCTCTAAGGATGTTGGCTCTATCAAAGAAATGAAGGAAGCTAAAGATTCTACAAGTTTACGTGGAGCTATTGAAGCTGCAGAAGCTGATGAAGCTTCAATGCAGTCAGAGTTGTCAGAATTAGAAGGGAAACTTCCGTCTATGAAGGCAGCATCAGAAGCTGCAACTAAACAGCTTGAAACCTTAAAACCAAAAGTAGAAGCACAAGAAAAGACTGTAAAAGAAAAAGAAACTAATGTAAGTAATAAAGAAACCGCTTTAAGTGCTGCTGAAAAAGATAAAACAGCGAAATTATCAGTAGCTCAAAATATGGAAGCTGCGGTTGGTGAAGCTGCAACAAATTATACAAAAGCATCTGAAGCATTAGTAAATGCAGAGGCAACTTTAGCAAGTACTCCTGAGAAAATAATGGGTCCGAATGGAACAGAAATTGCTAACCCGGCATATGCAAATGCTCAAAAAGCAGTTGAAGCAGCTAAACAACAAAAGACAGAAGCTAAAACAAAATTAGATCAGGCTAAAGCAAACCATGAAAAAGCAGTTGAAAACTACGAAAAATCAATTGATGCTTATGAAAAAGCATCAGGTGAGGTACAATCTGCAAAAGAAGAACTTCAAACAGCAAAAACTGATTTAGAAAAAGCTCAAACAGAATTAAATGAATTGAAAAAACAAGAGAGTGATGCAAATGGCAAGGTTAAAGATTATGAAAATGCTTTAGACAAACAAAAAGATTTGACAAAAGATATTAAAAAATATCAAGATGAAATTAAAGACCAAAAAATTCGTTTAACTGAATTAGAAAAAGATGAAGACAAAGAATTGACCGAAACAAATAATAAAATGGATACATTATCTACTAAAATCTCTAAAAATAACAATAGAATAGATACTTCAAACGGTCTTAACTTAATGGAAAAATTCTTGATGAAAAAGAATGAAAAGAAGTCTGAAAAATATGATGATTTGACTAATACAAGAGATACCCTTCAACAAAAAGTAAATTATACAAAATTATATAAAGATGCATCAAAAGCTCAGACTATAGGTGGTAAAACATTCAGAACAGGTTCTTATAATGGAGAAACTCTTTATATGATTGGTGCTAAACCTGTAACTCAGGAAGAATTTGAAAAAGCTAAAAAAGCTGCTGAACAAGCTAAAAAAGCTACTAATCAATCAGTTTCGGCATAACGTAACAATTAATTAACATAGAACTTTACTTTTATATATGTATATTTTATAATGAAATCACAAGGCAGTATTGTCATAAAAAAAGAACGGGAACCCCCGTTCTTTTTTATCTATTAAGAAGGGTAAGGTGTTATGGTAAAGCAAGAAATAAACAGACATGATATTTTAGAAAAAATTACGCCATTAATTGAAAATACTGCTATGAGATTTGGTTACATACCTATTGAAATAGAGTTTGTGAAAGAAAATCACAGATGGTTTTTAAGAATTTATTTATATTCTAAAGATAAAGATGTTACACTTGATGATTGTGAAAATGTTACGAGAAGTTTGTCGGATTTCCTTGATGAACTTATTCCCGTAAAATATAATCTTGAGGTTTCATCTCCAGGTCTGGAAAGAAAGTTTAAGTCGGATAAAGAATTTATTATTTTTAACGGCCGAAGAATTAGCTTGAAGTTGAAACAACCTCTTGAAGGTGAAACTGAAAAAATCTTTAAAGGTGAAATTCTGGACTTTAACGAAACTGAAGGTCTTAAATTCTTTAGATTTGATGACGGTAAGGAATTACAAATTCCAAGAGAAAATATTCAATCAGCAAAATTATATATAGATTAAAAAGGAGAATAAAGAATGATTAAAATCGGAACAGCATTATTTGAAGCTTGTGAAGAACTTGAAAGAGAAAGAGGAATATCAAAAGACGTTTTGATTTCATCTTTATGCGATGCTATGGTTGCAGCTTACAAAAAGCACATGCACATTAAAGAAGCTACAAACATTGAAGCTATTTTGGACGAACAATCAGGCGAAATCGGTGTATTCAGAACAAAATTAGTTGTTGATGAAGTCGAAGATCCTGATACACAAATTACATTGAATGACGCAAAAGAAATTGCCGAAGATGTTGAAGTAGGCGATGAAATTAAAATTGAAGTTACACCAGATCAATTTGGTCGTATCGCAGCTCAATCCGCAAAACAAGTTATAACACAACGTATCAGAGAAGCTGAAAGAAATCTTGTACTTCAAGAATTTATGGAAAAGAAAGGTACTTTGACAACAGGTATTATCCAAAGAGTTGAAAACCGTAATGTTATCGTAAATATTGGTAAAATTGATGCAATAATGCCTCAAAAAGAACAAATTCCCGGAGAATATTACAAACCTGGTAACAGAATCAGAGTATTTGTATTGAACGTAAAAGAAACAACAAGATTGCCTCAAGTAATTGTTTCTCACGCTCATGCCGAAATTGTAAGAGAATTGTTTGAACTTGAAGTTCCTGAAATTGAAGACGGTATTGTTGAAATTAAATCAATTTCACGTGAAGCAGGTTACAGAACAAAAATTGCAGTATGGTCAAATGACCCTGAAGTTGATAGCGTAGGTGCTTGTATCGGACCTCGCGGTTCAAGAATTCAAACAATTGTTTCAGAATTGAAAAATGAAAAAATTGATATCGTAAGATATTCTGAAGATCCTGTTGAATATATTGTTAACGCATTATCACCTGCAAGAGTTGTATCAGTTGATATTTTGGCAGATGATGAATATGCGCATGAAGCAATGGTTGTAGTTCCTGATGATCAATTAAGCCTTGCAATCGGTAGAGAAGGTCAAAACGTAAGACTTGCTCACAAATTAACAGGCTGGAAAATAGATATCAAGAGCGTATCTCAAATGGAAAAAGCTGAAGCTCAAAATATTAGCAATTACGAAGAAACTCCTGAAGAAATCGTTGACGATGCAGAAGAAGAAGTTGATGAATTGCAACAGGAAATAGAAGAAGAAATGAATCAACAAGCAGTTGATGAAGAAGATTTCCAAGACGATACTGCTGAAGATAATGCTGAAGAAACAGAAGAATAAAAAACAAAATAATAAAACTAACATGATAAAAAAGCTCCATTTTATGGGGCTTTTTTATTGAATATAAACCAAAATAACAAAATATGTAAAGGTTATAAATAATAGCTTTTCCAGTCGTGTTGACAAAAAATATTGAGCAAATATTATATATTATATGGCTTAAAATACCAAATTAGTATTGTAGTATAAGTAGAAAAAAGGAGATTAATCTCATGGCTAGAGAAAAGTACGAACGTACCAAACCGCACGTTAACATCGGTACAATTGGCCACGTTGACCACGGTAAAACAACATTAACAGC
>USJT01000036.1 GCA_900555175.1 uncultured bacterium | reverse complement strand
GAACCCCTGACCCCGACACTGCCAGTGTCGTGCGCTACCAACTGCGCTAACGCCCCAAAGGTTTTATTAATATACCACAAAAACTATTTATGAGTATGTTTTGGGCGTAAAAGTAACATTTTTGTATCTTCAACAGCTTTTAAACCGTGCAAAATTTTGGCAGGCATTACAATCATTTCTCCCGCTTTCAATCTGTAAATCTTATCCCCAACCGTAACATCTGCAACTCCTTCAATAATTTGAGCAACTTCATCTTTCTCATCACAATGCAAACTTCTCTCAACTCCACACTTGAATGAGAGCAGAGTTAAAGAACTCTGCTCATTATCAAATACAAGTTTTTTATTAATTTTATCAGAATATTCAATATCTTTTAAATTAATTATTCCTGTCATTATCCTAAAATTTCCTTTAAATCCTGTTGGGCCGTTGTAACAGGTTTTATTTTATACTTGTCAACTAATATATTCAAGACATTTGGTGATACAAATGCAGGTAATGTAGGTCCAAGTTTTATATTTTCAATACCCAAATAAAATAGCGACAATAAAATACAAACTGCCTTTTGCTCATACCAAGAAAGAATTAAAGATAACGGCAAATCATTTACTGAACAATTGAAAGCTTTTGATAATTCTATTGCAACTTTTATAGCTGAATATGCATCGTTACATTGTCCCATATCCAACAATCTTGGGATACCGTTTATTTCTCCTAAGTCTAAGTCGTTAAATCTGTACTTTCCGCAAGCTAATGTCAGGATAATAGAATCTTTCGGAGTCTGTTTAACAAAATCAGTATAATAATTTCTCCCCGGTCTTGCACCATCACATCCGCCTACCAAGAAAATATGTTTTATATCTCCTGATTTTACTGCTTCTATAACCTTATCAGCGACTGACATAACTGTTCCATGCCCAAATCCGACAGTTAAGGTATCACCGCCATTTATCCCTGTCATTTTCTTATCTTCTTTATACCCGCCAAGCTCAATTGCTTTTTCAATTACAGGGGTAAAATCTTTATCTTCTCCTATATGTACAATATCAGGATATTCAACTACTGAAGTTGTAAATACCCTGTCTTTGTAACTATCTTTTACAGGCAGAATACAATTTGTTGTAAATAAAATTGCTGCAGGCACATTATCAAATTCTTTTTGTTGATTTTGCCAAACTGTTCCAAAATTACCTTTCAAATGAGGATATTTATTCAATTCAGGATAAGCGTGGCAAGGAAGCATCTCTCCATGCGTATAAATATTCACTCCCTTGTCCTTTGTCTGCTCTAAAAGCAAGCTCAAATCCCTCAAATCATGACCTGTTACGATAATAAAAGGGCCTTTTTCAATATTTGTTGTAACCTTTTTAGGTGCAGGAGTTCCATAAGTTTCAGTATTTGCCTTATCTAAAAGCTCCATGCATTTCAAATTTATTTCACCTGTTTTCAAAACTAAATTCAATAATTCATCTGCAGACAAATCCTTTGAAATTCCTTGTAAAGCTTCATAAAAGAAATTGTCAACATCAGAATCTTTATATCCTAAAACTCTGGCGTGATGGGCATAAGCGGCCATTCCTTTTAAACCAAACAATATCAATGATTTCAAACTTCTTATATCTTCATTACAATCCCAAACAGTTTTTATATCAAATTTAGAATTACAATTAATACTTTTTTGAACTTTTGAAATAAATTCTTTTATAGATTTATCATCAAAATTAACATTTGTAATCGTAGTAAACAAACCGTCAAGTAAAAGTTCCGTATTCTCATTATTTTTATCACAACAATTTGCAAGCTCAATCAATTTACTAGTCAGTTCATCTTGCAAATTTGATGTATCAGCTTTTTTACCGCAAACGCCTTGTGTCGTACAACCTTTTCCTTGAGCTGTTTGCTCACATTGGAAACAAAACATTTTATTCATTATTTAAAGTTCTCCTTTCGTTTATAACTTTTATTTGTAAACTATTTAATTAATTTCATAAAAAAATTTAATAAAAATCCAACTAAATACTAATATAAAAAAATAATAAATTTTTTACACTTTCTTCGTTTCCTTTGAATTGTCAAACAAAATCATTGCTGTATAACATAAAATCACAGAACCTACAAAAACCTCCAACGGAAATCTGAAAAGTAAATGTTTATCCAATATCATCGGGATTAATAATACAGCTCCGGCAGGCGGAAAATTTATCCTTACTTTATTTAATGCGAAAAATAAAACGCAACACGCCAATGCAGTACAAATTGAAAGCGGCAAATTTAGATATACATTAAATAACAATCTAAAAGAACTTCCGACAAAACTGCTAAATGTCATCAATCCTGCAATATAAGCAGGCTTTTTTCTTGCAGGGCTTTTAGGGTTAGACAACTCTGTAAACATAACAATTAACGGCGGTGCTAAAAAATATATCTGGTGAGTTTTAAAAGGGATTACTGCAATTAAAGCAAACACAATTAACAATTTTGACCACTTTCCTAACTGTTTTTTCAAATCAAAATTACAAGGTACAAATTTATTCACAGGTCTCAAATGATTTTTTTCCATAACCCATTGGGCAAAAATTATAATCAACGTCATAATCATAACAGCCGCAGGATAAATAAAACTTGTAGTCCTTAAATAAACAGGCAAAATACAAGCCGAAATAATAGGAACAAAATTAGTCTTGCTCGCAGTAAGAATAAATCCTGTAAATCCAAAACATAAACAAACCTGCCAAATCAAAGCAAAATGACAATAACGGACAACCAAAACCCCAAACAAAGCAGCAGCCGACATCAAAAGAAAAATTCTTCTCTTATTTACAGCCCAAGGTTGCTGCTCACAAATCCAAGCTCCAATTGTTAATGCGCAAATTTCAGGGAAAATAATTTCTTTTTCCCCGCTTAATTCAGCCAACCATACCATGGATAAGGCCATCAAAACGCCAAATAAATAGCGTTCAAATCTTACTGTTTTTAAAGCTTTTACATCCATATTTTGCTATTTAAAAGGTTGTGTCAATTACTTTGTTAAATATTCAATAACTTCATCTACATGCCCTTTAACTTTAACTTTTCGCCATTCATGTTCAATATTGGAATCTTTATCAAGAACAAAAGTAGAGCGTTCAATTCCCATATATTTTCTGCCATACATAGATTTTTCTTTCCATACGCCAAATTTTTCTGACAAAACATGTTCAGGATCAGATAATAAAATAAAATTCAAGCCTTGTTTTTCCTTAAATCCCTTATGACTTTTAACAGAATCAGGACTAACACCAATTACTGTTGCAAATTTTGTAATACGATTTATATTATCTCTAAAATCACAAGCTTCCTGAGTACAACCTGAAGTGTTATCCTTCGGATAAAAATACAAAACAACTCTTTGCCCTTTAAAATCGTCTAAATCAAATTCGGCTTCATTACCATTTATATCAATACCTGATAATTTCATTTTACTCTCCTTTTTTATAATTAATTTATACAAATTATAACAAAAATTTTTATCATATACACGAAAAAATTAAATAAAAACACTAAAAAATAAAATTATTTGTAAAAATTCCTTAAAAAATACTGCAAATACTAGCAAAATTTATTATTTTTACATTATTATAAATAAATCCACGAAGACATAAATACGCAAAATACAAAAATTTGGAATTTGGAGAATAAAATTGATAAAAACTACCCCATACTTTTTAGGCACAACTTCAACAAATCAAACAAACGCAACAGCCAAAGTTAAAGATACAAATATTTCAAATCAAGGGAAATCAAATAAAAAACAATATAATGACCCATTAAATCAATGGCCTGCAAGAGGTCTTGCATATTCAAACGAAATAGGTGCAGCGATTAGTGAAATAGCACCTAAAGCAGGGCTTTTATTATGGATTCCCGCATTGTTGTATTTTGGAGCAGATATTTATGACAAATACAAAAATGACAAAAATTCTTATGACCCGAGTGCAAAACGAGGTACAAAACAAGCCATATTCCAACTTTTAGCCAGTGTAATTCTTCCGACAGCAGCAGTAAAAGTCGGACAAAAAACAGCTTCCGTAATGGGCTTAATGGGGAAAGACAAACTTTCATTACAAACACAAGAAGAATTACATCGTTTTACAATAAATTACATAAAACAAAACAAACTCCATAATTATGCGAATAATCAGGAAGAATATTATAACAAATTTGCAGAAAAATTAGCCAACCACATAGATGAAACTAAAAAGGAAGGCAAATTTAAAAATACAACTAAAAAAATAATTAATTGGATTTTTAATAGAAAACAACCGGCTGCAGTAACACATTCTACCCCTAAAAATATTGTAAAATTCACAAAAGCCAATATAGAACAAATCTTCAAAATCAGAGAAAATCTTGTAAACAACAATCCGACAGAAGGATTACCAATAAAAATATTAAACCAATTTAAACAAATAAAACAAAAATTTGATAAAACAGCAAATTATAATGGTGATTCAACAGAAGACGCTGCAAAACAAGTTATTAAAATGATAGAAGAAAAGAAAATCTTCAAAAACAAATTACTAAAAACAATTGGCGGATTTGTAGTTTTGGGCTTAATGGCAAAACCGATAGACAAATTTGTTGAATCCTTTGTTATAGATAAATTTGTAGAACCTAATTTATCATTTTTACAAAAGAAACAAATAGACGACTTCAAAAACAAAAATATGACAAAATAAAACAAACATTTGAGGAATAAAAATGAAAATATATAATATAATTTTTAGTCCAACAGGTGGAACTTTAAAAGTCGCAAACATTGTCTCAAAAGAATTAAGTCAAAATATTGAAACAATAGATTTATCAAATATTAATTTATCCAATTCCACATTAAGCGGAGATCTGGCAATAATTGCAATGCCATCATACGGAGGCAGAGCACCAAAGATTGCAATTGACAGATTAAAAAAAATTAAAGGCAACGGGATTAAAACAATCATAATTGCAGTCTATGGGAATAGAGCTTATGAAGACACTCTTATTGAGATGTATGATGAAGCAATTGCTGACGGGTTTAACGTAATAGGAGCGATATCAGCTGTTGCAGAACATTCTATTGTAAGAAAATATGCAAAAAACAGACCTGATAACGATGATGAAAAACAATTAAAACAATTTGCCAATAAGATAAAAGAAAAATTAAATAATTCGGAAGAAACAAAACCAAATATTCCCGGTAATCGTCCATACAAAATTTATAAAGGAATAGGTTTAATCCCGAAAACCACAAAAAAATGTAATAAATGCTATTTATGCGCAAAAAAATGTCCTGTTGGGGCAATAAGTTTTGACGATCCATCAAAAATTGACTCTAAAAAATGTATTTCCTGTATGCGCTGTGTTTCAAATTGTCCAAAATCCGCCAAAAACATAAGTAAATTAATCATATTATTAGCAGGCTTAGCGATAAGAAAATCTTGTATAGTAAAAAAAGGAAATGAGTTGTTCTTATAAACAATCGAATAACCTTCCTGAATAACCTTTTGAGGCTCAAATTTTTGAATTAGCTCAAAATTGATTTAGAATATTTTACCCTTATTTGCCGGAGTGTTTGAAATAAGTTATTTATGTTCCATCCACTGACAATCAGTTATAAACATTTCACTAAATGTTGCTTTAAATGACGATTGTTCAGGACTACAAGCGTAAATTCCGATATTAACGTCTTTAAAATCTTTAAACAAATGACTAATTCTCATTTGTTTATAATTAATTCCGTCAAAACTATTTTCGATGCAAAAATCGCATTCTCTGCGACTTAATCGATAATACATTTCCTTAATTTCCGATGAAATATCAGTAGTTGCCCAATCTGAATAACCATTATTTGTAACAACACTTCCAAGACGCTGAATTTTCTCGTTTTCATACTCAACAGAAGCTTTTAGCCAATTTTCACTATCCAAGTACATAATAATTCCTGCCTGGTCAAAACGTCTTTTGGAATCGTATTTTACCTTAATTTTAAAAGAAAAGTATTGTTCACTAATTTTGATTTGTACAAAAGGAGCATTGTCATTTTGAAACCCGTAATAAGTTCTTTGCCAAAGATCAGTATGTGGTTTGGTTATAAATTCAATTGTATCATTATTTATAGTTATATTCGGAGAATTATAGTATGTAAGCTCCTCTTTTAAAAAATCTCTTTTCATACTTTCAGTATATAGTAAAAATATATTTATAAAAACATATTCACAATGTATAAACAAATCTTAAAAATAATTATTTAATATAGGCAATTTTTTAGCACAAAATGTTTTTATTAATATAAGGGATATTTATTTGAGGGAAATATTTTATGCTACCTATTTGTACTAATATTAACGGAATAGATAATAATAGCGTATTTTATAATAAAAAAGAGAAAACACAGAAAAAAACTTCTTATACAAAGCCTCTTTTGAAATTCAATAATAACAAAGAAAAATTCGATGAAATTGTACCGAAGTATTATACCGTAGATTTTGGCTCTATTAAAAGGAAAAACTATGTATATGATTATACAAAGAAACCCCTTGATATAGATAAAGAAATTGGAGCGACTAAACAAAGAAAAATGAACTGTTGGCTATTAACAGGTATTAACGCTGTTGCAAGTACTAAAAAAGGGAAAGAATATATTAAAAATGCAATAGCATACCATGACGATAAAAAAACAGTTGTACATTTAGCTGGGAACAATATAACAGTAACAATTCCTCAAATGGTCTTGAGTGCAGCAAAACAAAGTAAAACTTATGTCAACGGTGACGATGACATGTTAGCACTTGAACTTGCGACAGAATATTATAAAAAAATGTTAATCGTAAATAAAAATGATATTAACAATCCAAATCCTAACGTTATAACAGGCAAATATACTTCAGGGAATGTAAATAATCCAACTGCAGGCGGAAATGCTTCTGATATAATGTTTTTACTTACAGGGAAACGATCAAAAACTATATTTAACGGGAAATATACAGTTCCAAAAAAATTAAAAAATGCACTTATACAAAAGCAAAAATCACCTGATACATGTGCACTAACTTGTAATTTTAGAAGTGAAGAAGACGGATTAATTACACACCATGCTTATGCAATTAAAAAAATTGATAATAAATTTGTAACTCTAATTAATCCACACAATAGCGGAAAAGAAGAAAAAGTTACACTTAAAGACTTCTGTAAAAATGTTAAAAGTCTAACCGTGTTGGATTTATAATTAATTCAAATACAAAAGTGGTCACAGAATGGACACCAAAATAAGTATAAAAAAAGAGAGCTTTTACAGCTCTCTTTTTATTAAAGGTTAAGAGATTGTTTTGCTCGTTCGCGTTTAACGGCAATTCCGAATTTTGCCATGATATTTTCCATATCTTGAAAAATACTACAGCCTCAGCTCACTCGCGCTCGAACTCTTTAAATGTAATATCATACATTAAGAATTCTTATCAATACTAACACTCATAATAAAAAAGACGATAACAAATGTCATCGTCTTTTTTATGGTGGAGGTTAGGAGATTCGAACTCCTGACCCCCTGCGTGCAAAGCAGGTGCTCTACCAGCTGAGCTAAACCCCCACGAGGTCGTTATTTATTTGTCACAATATTTATTGTACATGCTGATTTTTTTTTGTAAACCCCTTTTTTCTTTTTTATAAAAAAAAGAACCGTTATTTGTAACGATTCTTTCTTTTTTATCATATTTATTTGACTGATAAACTACATTGTACAAACCATTTCGATATCATTTGATGATACTACGTTTGAAAAATTGTAGTTTTGTACCAAATCACTTTGTTCAAAGTAGAATGAATTATCTAATACTAGTTCATCACATTGTTTCAATGTTAATAATGATAGATTTTTAGCTGTTTTTGAATCTGTTATCAATCTGTGAACTTTCATTGTTTTTGGGAATGATGTAATTTTTGTTCCTTTTACATTAAATACATTTGCTTTAATATCTGTATTTAATTTTTCAATGTTGCTTTTTTCAATATTCAATGAATCTGTCCAAATATGTTCCGGTAATTTACCGATTTTTGCATTTGACATATTTACTGTATTTGCATCGATTGGTGTTTCAATTTTCTTAATTTCAGCACCTGACATATCTAATGTATTTGATACCCAACCGATTGACAATTTGCCAATTACACTTTTTGATAAATTCAAGCTGCCATCGATATGTCCTAATGTAAGATTTTTGATTTCGCAACCTGATAAATCCAAATCTCCACCTTGATAATTGTTGATTAATTCTTGATAATTTTTCTTCATAAAAAACCTCCAAATTTTTATATCTTTATAATATACATACAAAAATCTAAAATTATATCCTCCGCTTAAATGTTTTTTTTAAAAATTTAAATATTCTTCAGTCAACGGACACACATAATCCAAGCGTTTTTTATCATGCAAAAACCAAAATCCTATTAAACATTCAAAAGCTGTTGCCAAACGATATTCCGCCTGAATTTGACGTCTGCCGATTGGAATGGGCAAGTTTCTTGCTCGTCTTGCAATTTCTTTTTCTTCATCTGTTAAAATACTTTCAATATGATGAAGCAATTCCGCCTGAAAAGATGCTTTTACATTGGCAGTTGTAATTTTATGCAATTTTCTGGGATTGTTTGTAAGTTTTATTGTTTTCTCGCGGATAAAAAGCTCCCAAACAGCATCACCTATATATGCATAATTTCTTAAATTCATTTCTTCCATAAAAAGAGTTTACTACAAATATTGTCTTTAAGAAAAAATCATGCAATAATTTTTTACGGAGAGAAAATTTATGAAACAAAAAATTTTATTATTAGGATTGTGTATAATTATTTCCGGGATTTGCACCTTTGCATCTGAAGAAATTCCGGAAACAAA
>USJT01000035.1 GCA_900555175.1 uncultured bacterium | reverse complement strand
TATAGCAGGAGCAGAATTTAAAACTATTGAAGAAGCTCATAAAAAATGCCAAATTGATATCTTAGTAGATTTTACACAGCCAAAATCAATTTTTGAAAATGCAAAATATTGCCTTAATAACGGAATAAAAATTGTAATAGGCACAACAGGTCTAAAAGATGAAGAAATAGAATTTTTGAAAAAACTTTCACAAGAACAAAATACAGGCTGCCTAATTGCCCCAAACTTTTCAACAGGTGCGGTTTTGTTAATGATGTTTGCTCGCCAAGCTGCCAAATACTTTGATAATGCAGAAATTATAGAGCTTCACCATAACCAAAAGAAAGACGCTCCAACAGCGATTAAAACAGCAGCAATGATGGCAGAAGTGAAAGATGATTTTACAAAAAATAATTGTCCTGAAACAGAAACAATAGAAGGCGCAAGAGGCGGAAATTCATATTCAAATATTCATATCCATTCTGTCAGAATGCCTGGTTACATAGCATCACAAGAAGTAATCTTCGGTTCATCAGGTCAAATTATGACAATTCGCCACGATTCAATGGACAGAAAATGCTATATGCAAGGCGTTTTGCTTGCGATAAAACATGTTGCCGAGAAAAACGACTTTGTCTACGGTCTTGACAATATTATGTAAATCGTGAATAATAAATATGTTGGGAAAATCAGGAGGCGAAGATTATGAATATGAGAGCTTTAGAATTGCCCCCCCCCCGCGAAACTCGCTTGGAATAAGGGGGTAGCAGGTTTTACTTTAGCGGAAGTATTAATTACTTTAGGCATTATTGGTGTTGTTGCGGCAATGACCATGCCAAGTTTGATTGCAAATTACAGAAGCAAAGTTGCAGTAACTCAATTAAAAAAAATGTATTCTGTAATGTCTCAGGCAATGTTGTTTACAGTACAACAAGATGGTGATTACTCATCATTATATGAAATTCAAGATGCAAATGATCAAAGCATAAAAAATTGGTACCTCACAAATTTAAAACCTTATATTAAAGTTACCAATGAATGCTACAATAAAGCAGGATGTTGGGCAGACACAGGTACAAAATTACTTAATGGCGGTTCGCCTTCTTGGAATCAAGGCGAAATAGGATTAGGTATTAATATTGTAGTTTTTAACACCATTGACGGATATGCCGTAAATGTGGATGCTTGTAGTGACTATGGCAGCTTTTGGGGTGTAAACGTTCCTAATCAACAATATGTCATTGTTTACGTTGATGTTAACGGGAAAAAACTCCCAAATGTAATTGGGAAAGACACATTTGTATTCGTATTCTCAGAAAGAGGTTTTGTCCCCGCAGGCAGAGATTTGACAGATGACCAAGTTAATGCAAATTGTAGCAAAAACGGCAACGGCTATTATTGTTTTGAAAAAATAATGCGAAACGGCTGGGAAATTGATAAAGAAAATTTGTGGTAGTTAAATTTCTTTACATAAGCTTAACCTCTCGATGTATTTGTGTTTATAATTTAGTACAAATTTTGGGGAGGAAACATGAGAAAACCAAATATCGCAATTTTAGGAGCAACAGGAGTTGTAGGTAGAGAAATCACAAAAATTATTGATGAATTAGGAATAGAATTTAATCAAATCAAATTCCTATCAAGCGCAAAATCTGCCGGAACAAAGTTGAAATTTCAAGGAAAAACCTATACGGTTGAAGAAGCTAAACCTGAAAGTTTTGACGGAGTAAATATTGTACTTGCATCAGCAGGCGCATCAACATCAAAGTTGTTTGCCCCTGAAATCGTCAAAAGAGGCGGTGTTTTGGTTGACAATTCATCAGCTTTCAGAATGGAAGCTGATGTTCCATTGGTTATAGCTTATGTAAATGATGAAGATTTGAGAAAACACAAAGGAATTATTGCAAATCCAAATTGCTCAACATCACAATTAATGCTTGTATTAAAACCGTTAATTGATAAAAATCCGATGAAAAGATTAATCGTTTCAACATATCAAGCCGTATCAGGTGCAGGACTTGCGGCAATTAACGAATTGACAGCGAATACAAAAGCAACATTGGCAGGTGAAGAATTTGAAAATAAATGTTTCAAAAAACCGATTTCTTTCAACGTTATCCCGCAAATTGACGTGTTCTTGGATAACGGCTACACAAAAGAAGAAATGAAGGTTGTAAATGAAACAAAAAAAATTCTACATCTTCCGCAAGATTTGCCGATTTCTTGTACAGCAGCACGAGTTCCCGTATATAACGGACACTCTGAAGCTGTTGATATTGAATTTGAAAATCCGATTACTCCCGATGAAGTTCGTGAAATATTGAAAAATTCATTCGGCGTAAAAGTTATAGATAATCCGGACAATTTTGAATACCCGACAACACGTGATGCCTCAGGGGTTGACCCTGTATTTGTCGGAAGGATTAGAAAAAATCTTGCGTTTACAAACGGAATATCTTTATGGTGCGTTGCAGATAATTTAAGAATAGGCGCAGCATTAAATACCGTCAGAATTTGTAAAAAATTAATTGAAATGGAGTTATACTAAAATGCAAATATCAAAATTAACAATTACCCCCATCTCAAAAGGCTGGGCAAAAACGGTAATAAATAATCCTTCAAAACAAAGAAGCCAATTATTGATTAATGACAGATTAAATTCAGGCTTTAAAGAGTACGGAGAACAACCAAGAGTATTCAGAAGAATACCAAAATTCTTGAAAGGCTTTGTAAATCCTGCAGCAAAAGTTGGGGAAAGCGGATTTTCTAAAAACATATAATATTTAAATATATGAAAAAAGACATAAAAATGCCGTTATTGAGGCATTTTTATGCTTTGTTATATGTAATTTTGGCTTATCTCAAAGTAATTCTAAAATTTGAAATTTTCACAAACACTTGAAAAAGCAAACACACTTTAAATTTTATTATTACTTTTTGTTAAAACCTTACTACTTTCTTGCCTGTTTTTGGTACAATATGTTTTAAGAGTATAGGGATATGTTAGTAAAAAGAGAAGATATCAAAACACTAATAGATGTTATTCATCATTCAGGCAAAACAGTCGTAACAACAAACGGATGTTTTGATATTTTGCATGTCGGACATGTAAGATATTTAGAAAAAACAAAATCTTTTGCAGACTTTTTAATAGTTTTGTTAAATTCGGACAAATCCGTCAAAAGTATCAAAGGCCCGTCAAGACCGATAAACAATGAAAATGATCGCGCAGAAATATTAAGCGCTTTGAAATGCGTAGATTATGTTGTACTATTTGATGAGGATAGTCCTCGTGATCTCTTAGATGAAATGAAGCCTGATGTTTACACAAAAGGTGCGGATTACACTATGGAAACTCTCCCTGAAGCTGATATTATGAGAAAAAACGGAACAAGAGTAGAGTTCATTGACTTTGTAGAAGGCAAATCAACTACAAAAACAATCGAAAAAATGCAAAAAGCATAGAGCTTCTACAAAAAAAGGAGAGAGAAAAATAAAATTATGAGCGGATATGTTTATATAGTTTTTGACAAACCTGATGAAAATTTAATAATCGGCATAACATCAAATCTATTAATGCACATGCATGAAATAAAAAATAAAATAAATGATATTTACAAAAACGAATTTTCAACAAACAAACTTGCATACTATGAAAATTATGACGATATATCCGAAGCAATTATCCGCAAAAAAGAATTGGACAATTTGAAAAAAGAAGACTTAATCTCAATGATAAAATTAAATAATCCGAATTGGAACGATTTGCACAATACAATTTTGAAAATCTGGAATGACGCAGCAAATCTTCATGAAAAGACTAAAATTATTAAACACAAAGGAGAAAATATATGAAAACCTTTACATTGGAAGAAATTACACAAATCACAGGTGGTATGCTTACTAAAGCACAAGATGTAAAAATTACACATATTGCACCGCCTTTATTGTCTGATGAAAACACACTTGCACTTGCACTTGGCGAAGAAGAAATTGCAAACCTTGCAAAATCTAAAGCAAAAGCTGCACTTGTACCATTAGGAGTTCAAATTGACGGATTTACAACAATCGAAGTTGAAAGACCAAGATTAGCAATGATGAAACTTCTAAACTTATTTTACGTAGCACCTAGAGTATACAAAGGAGTTCATCCGACAGCCGTTGTTGATGAAACAGCTAAATTAGGAGAAAACGTTGAAATAGGACCAAATGTTGTAATTTCACATGATGCGGTTATCGGTGACAACACAAAAATTGCTGCAAATACATATATCGGCGGCGGTGTAAAAATCGGTAAAAACTGCTTCTTCCACGCAAATGTAAATGTCGGCGACAGAGTACAAGTTGGTGATGATGTAATCTTACACCACGGAGTATCTTTAGGTGCTGACGGTTTCAGCTTTGTAACCGAAAATCCTGACAACATCGAACAAGCAAGAAAAGATGGAGAAATTAAAGAAGCTAATACAAAACATGTAATCTTTAAAATTCCTTCAATCGGTTCAGTTGTAATAGGCAACAATGTTGAAATCGGTGCAAATACGACAATTGACAGAGGTACAATTGAAAATACTACAATCGGAAATAATACAAAAATTGACGACTTGGTAATGATAGGTCATAACTGCAAAATTGGCGAAGGCTGTTTAATCGTTTCACAAGTCGGAATTGCAGGAAGCTGTGTAATCGGTGACAGAGTAGTTATCGCAGGTCAAGCAGGTCTTGCAGACCATATTGAAATCGGTTCTGATACAATTATCACTGCAAAAGCAGGGGTTACAAAATCATTCCCTGAAAAATCAATCGTTGTAGGTATTCCTGCAATGCCAAGAAAAGATTTCATCAAACAACTTAAAACAATGAAAGATGCTCAAGAAATCTTTGCTAAATTCAGAAAATACGAACCGCTTTTAAAAGAATTTGAGGACAATATTAACCATGACCACAATTCTTAAAGAAACATCTATATCAGGCAACGGCTTGATGAAAAATAAACCTTGTACGGTAAATTTTTTCCCGTCAAAAACAGGTAAAATCCGCTATTTCATAAAAGGCGAAGAACCGTTTGAAGCTTGTGTTGACAATGTTCTTGCAACAGATCACTGCGTAGTGCTCGGTAATAACAAAGCAAAAGCTATGTTAACGGAACATCTTACATCAGCTTTAGCCTTTTGCGGAATAGACAGCATTGATATTTGTATGGACGAGATGGAAGTTCCGGCACTTGATGGAAGTTCTAAAAAATGGGTAGAACTTTTTGAAAAAGCAGGAATTGAAAAACATATATTTTCAAAACCGAAACACTATACGGTATCAGAACCTGTTTATTACCTGAACGGAAAAACAAGTCTTGTAATTTTACCTGCAAATGAGCTTTATATATCTTATGCAGTAAATTACGATCATCCTGATTTGACAAGACAATGGGTTGCGTATAATCCTAAAAATAAACAAGAAATTATTGAAGCAAGAACTTTTGGATTTTATAAAGATCTGAAGAAATTCCAAATGCTCGGTTTTGCACAAGGGGTTACAATTGAAAATACCTTGGGCTTGAAAGATGAAGGCTACACTTCAGAATTGCGTTCGGAAAAAGAACCGATTAAGCACAAAATCTTAGATCTTATCGGAGATTTGTACTTAACAGGAATAAACCCGTTAAATATGAAATGCCAAATTCTTGCAAAAGAAGCAGGACATGCAGTTCATCTTAAAACTGCAAAAATGTTAAAAGATAAATTAATTGAATGTAAATAAGGAGAATAAATATGACAGAAGAAATGAAAGAAGAAGTTTTGCACTTTGACACAATGCAAATTATGAGTATGATTCCTCACCGTTATCCTTTCCTACTTGTGGACAGAATTACAGAATGTGTTCCGGGTAAATACGCTAAAGGATACAAAAATATGACAATGAATGAACAATTCTTCCAAGGTCATTTTCCAAACAACCCAATCATGCCTGGAGTATTGCAATTAGAAGCTATGGCACAATGTTCAGCACCTATCTTAATGACAATGCCGCAATTTAAAGGTAAATTAACTCTTTATGCAGGAGTTGACGGTGTAAGATTTAAAAATATCGTAAGACCTGGCGACAGATTTGATATGGAAGTTGAACTTACAAAAGTAAAAGGCCCTATCTGCAAAGCTCACGGTGTTGGTAAAGTTGATGGCAAAGTTTGCGTTGAAGCAGATATGACATTTGCTCTAAAATAAGATTAAATTTTAATTTTATAAATTTTTAAGCAGGTTTAAATAAAACCTGCTTTTTATAGCAAAAAAAATTTTTCACAGTTTTTATACCCCACACAGGAGAAAGATAAAATTATGCAAATTACAAAAATTACCCCATTTAATATTAATAAAATAAATATTCAACACAATAATAAAACACAATCACAAGATACTAATACCCCCCCTTTACCTCAAACAAAATTACCACTTCCGACAAGTGCACAATATTTGGCATTCACAGGTGGATACAGCCTTGACCTTGCAAAAACCATCGAAAGATTAGATATTCTTGCACAAAAAAAATCAAACCTATACCCGCCAAATATCAGAGAATGGGCAGGAATGATTTTGGAAGGCGGAAATAAAAAAGGTGAAACTCTTATTGATATTCATAAAAAATTCTATTCAAGCCTGAAAGATTGCACATCAATTAAAGAAGTGAAAGAAAAATTCCCTGAATTTAAAGACGTTTTATCAGATGATGAAGTTGAATTTGGGAAAGATACAATTTTCAGCAAAATTAAAAAAGGAGAAGTAGAATTTTTTGACCCTGAAGAAGATGTATCACTTCAGCTTTTAAAATTATATTGGGGAGAAGGATTTTCTCTCAACGACCTGAAAAAATACACAAACGGAACAGATTTGTATCACACAATAAAAAAACTACATATTCCGACAGTTGAGAGAGATTACGGACACATCTTAAAATTTTCAGACCCTCAATATAATGAACGTCTGACACGCGAAATGACAGAAAAACGTCTTGAAGCTATGGATAGAAAAGCTCAAAATGAACAAGGCGAACCTGTATATATAAAACGGGGACCACTTTCTCCGGAACATAGACAAAAAATATCAGAAAGCTTGAAAAGATATTACGAAGAAAATCCTGAACGGATTTACAATATGTCTGAAAGACAAAAAGAATTCTATCGTGATAACCCTGACAAAGCTGAAGAATTAAGACGAGTATTACATAAAGCTTGGAATATTTTTGGAGCAGATAGAATAAAATCTACACTTTCTAAATATATGCAAAGACAAGGAGCAAAAGATTTTAATATTAGTGAGATAATTTCAACTCCAATGACATTGTCTGAAAAAACCTCTAAATTAATGCATAAATTTTGGAATGAAAATGAATGGGCAAAAAAATTATTTTCAAAAAATATGAAATATGCCTGGAAAAAAATAAAAGAAGAAAATGAAATGTCTTTTCCTATCAATGTAACCCCTAAAAAATTTCAAGAGAAATTTTTCAAATGGGCAAAAGAAAACAACATTGATACCTCAAAAATAAATTTTCAAATGACATATTATCCGAACAAAAGCGAATTAAATGATATAGACAGAACTAACTTGAGCAAATATACAATCAAATTTATAGATGACACATATAGCGATAGTAATGACGAAAGTTCTAAAATGGCAAATACATATTATCTTGCAACCATTCGAGGATTATTGGATTTGAAAAAAGACATTACCAATAAACCAAATAAAATAAAACAAGAATTATACAGAATGCTTCAATTTAGTGCTTTGCCATCACTATTTGAAAAAGATATGTCTTGCAAAATTTTAAATGCCGAAGAAGCTCAAAAAGTATATACTTACATGCTGCAAATATGTGCAGAATACCATAACCAAAAAGTATTTGATAATTTTGAAAAGCACTTAGATTCTGCATACGAATATGTAGATGCAAACTGGAAAAATGGCGCACCAATGAATTTGCCAAAAGAAACATTAAAACTGTTCGACTTTTAGAATTGCGTATTAAATTAATATTAAAATATAGAGAATTCTTTGGCTTTGTACTATAATAATTTTTATAGTTAAAGAAAAGAGAGGAAATTATGATAGACAAAACCGCAATTATCCATCCGACAGCAAAAATTGCTGATGACGCAATTATAGGACCATACGTTGTTATAGGTGAAAACGTTACAATCGGACACAGAACAAGAGTTATTTCAAATGCACACATTGAATTTGCAGAAATTGGCGACGATTGCACAATTTCTCCGTTTGCAACAATTGGTTCAGAACCTCAAGACTTGGGTTACAAAGGCGAACCGACAAAAGTTGTAATCGGTGACGGTACAATTATTAAAGAAAATGTTACTGTTCACAGAGGTGCAGCTTGCGGCGACTTTACTACAAGAATTGGTAAAAAATGTTTACTTATGGTAGGGTCTCACGTTGCTCATAACTGCGTTTTAGCTGATGAAGTTATTTTGGCTAACCTTGTAACTTTAGGCGGACACGTTCATGTCGGTTTTGGCGCATTTGTCGGCGGAATGAGCGTATTCCACCAAAATATCAGAATTGGTGATATGGCAATCATTAGCGGATTTTCTGCTTCACGTCAAGATATCTTGCCATACTCTAAAGGCGAAGGAAGACCTCCTGTTCCACGCGGATTGAACGTTATTGCGATGAAACGCAGAGGAGTTCCTCAAGAAATCAGAACAGCTACAAACGAAGCATTTAAACTTTTAATTTCTGAAGAATACAATACATCTCAGGCTATTGAAAAAATTAAAGCAGAAATTCCTATGAATGAATACATTGAAAAAATGATTGAGTTTATCAAAACATCAAAACGTGGTGTACTTTTAAAAACTCACAAATCAGGCCACGAATCATTACAAGACGAATAAGCGTGCCGCTTAACCCGCCATAT
>USJT01000034.1 GCA_900555175.1 uncultured bacterium | reverse complement strand
GGTATAATTGGGGTTGTTGCAGCTTTGACAATGCCTACATTGATGTCAAATCATCAAAAAAAGGTTTATGCTGTACAGATGAGTAAAGTTTATAATGAACTTCAACAAGCATTTATGAAATATCAAAATGATAAAAATGCTTTAAATTTGTCTGAGGCAGGTTTAACTTCGCAGACTAATGTTAACCAATTTTTGAGAGAATATTTTAAAACTGTTACTGTTTGTAGTAATCTTGAACCTCCTTGTATTCCAAATACTGAATACAAAAATATGAACGGTTCTTCTGTTACAGGTGGCGGAGTTGAAAATGTTAAAAATTGGTGGGGAAATGTAAATTGCGCTACTTTAGGAAGCGGCGCAAGTATTTGTATTGAAGCTTTGGCAAACCATTCTTCAAATGGTGTAAAATGGTCACATATTCTTGTTGATACAAATGGTATGAAAGGCCCTAATACGGCTGGTAAAGATGTATTCTTTATCGCATATTATGAAAACGGAACTATTGATGAAGAAGGAGTTGTTCCTGTATGTAATTCAATGAAGATATGCACTTTACCTGCTAATGCTGATGAAACCAGAGAAAATTTATTTAATCAAATGTGTAAATCCAGCTCTCGTTTTAGAGGTTGTTTTGGTAAACTGCTTAATGATAATTGGGTAATGAATTATTAATCAGTTGATTTTGAGTTAATAATTTATATTTTAATGTTGTTCATTACGCAGAAAGTTGAAAGAGATTTTGTTAAAAGCTTAAGCTCTTTAAATAGTGAATTGTTTTTGGTTTTAACAATAAGTTCTTCAGCTTGTGAATACATTTTTTGTGCACCTTCAAGATATTCATTTTGCTGTGGCGATTTTACAAGACCGAGTTCTTGGAAATATTTGCCGTATAAAAGATAAAGTCTTGATAAAATATCATTCATACTATATCTTTTCGCAATATTAATTGCAGTTTCCAAATTGATTTTTGCAGTTTCAAAGTCTGAGGTTGTGATTGCGCATTGTGCAATTACCATTCTAAATAAGATAATAAAGAAATAATTGTCAATTTTTGGATTTTGTGCAACTTCAAGAGCTTGTTCTGCAATTTCAATAGCGTTTTCAGGGCCTTCTGTAATTAGAGTTGCATCGGCAATTAAATACCAGGTTAAAAGTGCACCGATTGCCATTTTTTCTTTCGCAAAATAAGCTATTTGATCATTATAAATATCAATTGCCTGTTTTGTGTTGCCGTTGTCTTTGAAAACTTTTCCCAAAAGTGTTTTTAATATATTTTTAGTGAAATTATCACCGTTGTTGTTTGCAAATGTTACTACCTGGAACAGGTCTTCCTGAATTCCTTTATATTGCTTTCTGAAGAAATTGTTTATAATATTTATAAAGTTCCATTTTAAAACGGTTTCATTATCCATAATATTTTCACGATATGATTTTAAAACATCTTCAAGCATTTGTTCTGATGCTTTGAAATTACCTTTCATCGTGTTTGCGTAAGCAAGTGTAAGCTTGCATTTGCATATAAATAATTCATCTTGGATTTGATTTCGCTCAATAATATCAAAAAGTATTGTAAGTATTTCAAAAGACCTGTCATTCCCCTGCATAACAAGTGCGTTTGCAAGGATAAGATATACTTTCAGCCAATTTTCATACATAAATGCAAATTGAGGACTTTTAATATTATGTTTTTTATTTAGATATTCGTCCAAAACAGGCATTATCTCGTTATCTATCATGTTGATAACTTGACCGCAATTGCCAATATTTAAAAGTGCATTCAATTTTGTTATTTTTACAAGGGCAATATCCATTGTATTTTCAGGTTTAATTTTGTTTAACACTGAATCAACACATTCAACTTCTCCAAAATAATTGCCTGTTTTTCTGCAACAAAATGCTAAATAGGCAAGTAATTCTATTTCTTTTGGACTGTCTCCGACTGCTTGAGCGTTAGAAATTGCATCAGGCAGGTATTCTATTGCTTCTGACGGATTTGAGTTTGCTAGAAGCTTGCCTAAACGCTCTGCGATATTGTATCTTATTTTTAAGGTTTGGCTTTCATCAAATTCATTAATCAATGCAAGTGATTGCTTTTGAGATATTGCATATAAATTCATATCACCTATATATGAAGCCAAACGAGTGTTTTTTGTCCATATATCAAGTGCTAATCTTGTTTCTTTAAGATTTTGAGCAATAATTGCAAGGATTGAATTTGAATTAAGTGTAAATCCAGTTAAATATTTAAAGATTTTTTTATTGATTTGAGTATAATTTGCGTCATTTTTAGCGGTTTTTACAATTGTTTCCCATAAAAGGAGTGAGCTGAATTCGCAATATATTTCGTTTAGCGGGGTTATGTAATCCATTTTTTTCAAATAAATCATAATATCTCTAAACGTTTTATCATCGATTTCAAAAATCTCTTTTATAAGATTCATGTTAATTTTGTCGCCAATCATTGCAGAGCTTAAAAGAACATCATAGGCAATAGGATTTAAGTGCTTGAGTAGCGATAATCTAAACTCCAAAAGTCCTGCAAAATTTGTGGCAATTTCAAATTCTGTTCCGCTTAATTGGCAATCAAAACACAAATCGAGTGCGTGATTTATATATGACGGATTCCCTTTGCTAATTTTGTAAATTTCTTCTAATTCAAAGATATTAAGGTTTGGAAATCCTTCAATTTTTTGTGTTTTTTGCTCAACGAGCATATTTATTTGTTTAAATTCTAACGGTGCAATTCCGACATCAAGATAAATATTGTCATCTTTTATTTGCGGGAAGTAAAAATATCCTTTTGACGGTTTTGATTCGTTGTATAGCAAAAGCAATTTTAAATCATTCCACACATTGTTTTTTTGAATATAACGGCTTATAAATTCATAAGAAAAACCGTCAATAAAATCAAAATTGTCTATTACTATTATAAATTTACCGCCGGATGTTACTTTATTCAAAACTTTAGTTATAAATGCAAAAGTATTGTGTTTTGCCGATAAAATATCTTCAAATTTCCCGTCTTTTGCAGGATATAGAAAATTCAACAAGTCAAAAACTTCGTTATTGCTGAGCTCCGGAAATTCATTTTTTATAAATTTTGACGCATCTTTTTTGAATTGTAAATTAGCGAGGCAAAAATTTGGTAAATTAAATAAATTTAATAAGATATCTTGAACAAGTCCGCCCGGGGTAATTTGTGTAATTGGTGTACATTTGCCGTATAGCCAAGCAAAATTTTTGTTACTCAAATCATGCATAATTGCTTTAAGAACAACAGTTTTGCCAATTCCTTTTTCACCGCTTAATGAAAATATTTTTTTATTATCGGATAAAATTCCTTTTACAAGCAGATTTTTGGCTTTTTGTTGAGATACAAGATTTGAAGAATATTCAAGTTTAACTTCTTCCTGGGGTTCCTCTCCGGAAGTGTTATTTGTAAAAGTATAGCCGCATTTTCTGCATTTTTCAACATTTGGTAAGTTAACGCTGTTACAATTCGGGCAAAGGCGCAAAATTTCTGTTCCACATTTTTTGCATTTAAAATCAAATATGGAATTAACAGTATTACAATTTTTACAGATTAAACCTGTGCGAGTTTTGCAATACGGGCATTTCAGAGCATCGTCAGGAATTATTTTTTTGCATATTGGACATTTCATTATATAAAAATCCTAATTGAATGTCTGTTTTACTTTTTCCATCAATTTGAACAATCTTTTAGAAACTTCTGACTGAGATAGTGATAATTCTTCTGCTATTTCTTTTTGCGTCATACCTTTTTCATATCTTAAATCATACAATTTCAAATAGTTTTTAGATGGATCTTGTTCATCAATCTCGTAAACAGTATTAACGATAAGTTGGAGGATTTCTTTTTTTACTGCATAATCTTCCGGAGTTTCCTGAATTGTAACTGCGTTGTAATTTATGTCAATTTTAGAATAATCAGGAAGACTTGATTCTACAATAGATTCAAGAGGTACGGTGTTAGAAGACATATATCCGCTTTTAGATCTTCTTAATCTTCCTTCACTTTTCAAGACATTCAAAATTGATGTTGTTGCAATCTTTTTCAAGTATGCTTCAAGAGTTACGTCTGATGTAACAGTTTTTACAATCAAAAGTGAACGTTTGCAGGTTTCATTAAAAAAATCATCATACAAATCTTCATTATTTGCAAATTTTCTATCGCTTTTAATTATTTTTTCTATTAAGTCTATTTTATCTTGAGCTAATTCCACGTTCAGGTTTCCTTGTTCTTACAACATTATAGCATAATTAAAAGTATATGATAAGACTTAAATTGAAATCAGGGGTCTTTATCTCACTGCTAGGCGGTTTTACGACACTTAACGTATCTTTAACAGATTGTAACACAATGTTATCTATTTGAGTTGAACCGCTGCTTGAAACGATTTTTGAATCCGTTACAGCCCCGTCTTTGCTTACTTTTACGCTTACTTTTACTTGGTTTGTGTAAGCGTATTCGGTTGCAAGCAGTAAATCTGCAGAAAGTGATAATTTTATGCTTTTGCCTGCTGCTCTTAAATAATTTTGCATTTTTGGACTGTATGAAAGTGTATTAGGAACATCCCAAACCAGCTTGCTTACATCCATATAGGCACTTGTTTTATTTGGTTTTGATTTAAGTGCAGTATTTTTTAATTCTTTTGCAGGCTGTGCTTTTGCTGTTGTTTTTGCGGTGTCATTGATAGCAGGCGCATTTGTCGCAAGAACATTTGCATCTGTTTGATTGGCGGTAGTTAAAGGATTTTGGGTATTGCCGTTATCTGTATTTTGAGCTGCAATCGGTTCGAGATCACTTGCGGAATCGCTTTTATTTTTGAATACCATAACTGCTGATGCTGCTGCAATTACGGTAATTAAAGCTGCTGCAACAAGGACTACGCTTTTATTATTTTTTGTTTTTTTATTGTTATATAATGCTGCTCCTGGAATTGATGGTGCTTGATTGTATGCTTGAGATGCTTGAGATGGATTGAATTCTTCCATCTTATCAAGCTCTGCATCTGTTACAGGGTCTGTGTCATTGAATAAAACATCTATATTATCATTGCCAGGTTCATTGTCATTATTATTTGTTTGGGTTGTATCTTCTTCGTTATTTAAAAGTTCATCAAGCGCAGTATCCAAAGATTCTGTCGGAATATCAGATGCATTTGGACTTTGTTGAGAGGGTGCTTCGTTTGAAGCTAAAGGTTCTTCCGGCAAGTCTGATATTTCAGGAATAGAATCAAAATCGGTATTAGCTGCGGTATTGCTTTCAGCTCCTGCTGTTGGTTGGGTTGATGAATCTGTTGTCGATAAAACATTATCAATTTGAGATAACAAGTCATCTGATGAGATGTTTTCAGCATCTGTTACTGCTACATTGTTGTCAATATTTTCAATTGATATATCGTCGAGATTTTCAGGTGACAAGTTGTCAAGAAGATTTTTCCCAAAGCCTTCATTATTATTTTCTTGTACGTCTTCTACAATTTCAGGTTCTTGATTTAATTCATTTGAATTCGCTTGTGAATTTTGAGTATCATTATTATTTAGATTTCCAATGTCATTAATATCAGGGATATCATCTAAATTTAGTTCTGTATTATCATCAAGATTTTCCGCTAACTCGTTTGAATCAGCTGATAGCAAGTTGTCGTCTATATTGTCAAGACTTAAAGTATCATCAAGGAAATCGTCTGTATTATCATTTTGGTTTGCTTGTTCGTTGTTGTTATTGTTATTGTCGATATTTTCATCTAAAGATTCAAATGAAACGGTTTCTTCTTGATAATTTGTCGGTTTATTGTCAGCTTCATAAGAAGTTGTATTTGAAATATTGTCAAAAGACATTGTTTCTTCTGTAAAATTATCTTCTGCATCAAGTGGAGTGATATCTGATGTATTTATTTCATCTAAAGATATTTTATCTTCATCAATATTTAATGGCGCAGGTTCTGTCAAGGTTTCAGGTTCTTCTGATATATTATCAAAAGATATTTTGTTATTTATTGAATCAATAAAATCTGTATTGACGGAATCTTTTGCTTCTTCTATGTTATTTAAAGATATTGAATCATTTTTTGTATCTTTGTTAGCTTCTTGCGTATTTATGTTATCAAGCTTTGAGGTGTCAACGTCATCAAATGAAATTGTTTCTTCAGCTTTATTTTCATTATTTGAATTATTTTCAAAAGTTTCAGTGTTATCTGTCCCAAGTTCTGAAAAGTCAAGAGCTTTGTCTGCTAAATTCGCAATTGTATCAACTGTGTTAAGCGCAGCATCTGCCAGATTTATACCGTTATTAATTGTATTTAAGGCTTCTCCTGCAGCTTGAGCTCCTGCAATTGCTGCAGCACCGCCAATTGCGGCACCTGCAATGCCTGCAATATCTGAGGCTATATTATTGCCACCTTTATTGTCTGTATTGTCAATAGTATTGTTTTCAGTGCTTTGATTTGAGGCTTCAGGTGTTAGATTTTCAAAATCTTCAAGGTCGCCTAAATCTGTTTGTTTTTCATTGTAATCTACATTTACAAGATCATCTAAATCTGCCAAGTTTTCTAGCTGATTATTATCCTCATTTGCTTGAAGATTGTCTAGATTATCAAGGTTGCTTATTGCTTCTTGAGTATTTGTTTCTGCTAAATTTTCAATTTGGTTTGATGATAATTTTTCTTCTATATTTTTGCGATCAATTTGAGGTTCTGTCATTGCTTTGTATGAAAGAGTTTCAAAGTTTTCGTATTCAAAGAATTTATCTCTTAATTCTGCACTTTTTGTAAGTTGTTTGATTAAATATTTCTTATCATCTTCTGAAATATCATTATCAGCCATTGCAATAATAATGCGTTCAGAATTTGTTAATTCTTCATCAGACAATTTTTCTGACGTATTGCCTTTGAAATTTTCGATGTAATGTTTTAAATCTCTTACAGGGTTTAATTTTTCTTTTTCAATAAAATAATATTTGTCATTCGCATTGTTTTTGTTGATAAGTTTAGGTTCAAAGAAGCCTAAAAATTTGACATGAGAAAAATCTTTTGCAAGGTCTAAAACAAGATAAATATCAGGAACAAGATTGTATTCAAAGTGAGATTTTGGAATAAATATTGCATTTTCATCAAAAACCACTCTTACATCAATATGAATATTCGGAAGCATAATATCAGAAATATCAATTTCTTCAAGAATTTTTTTGATTGAGTGAATATTGTGAATATTTGAAACATCAATATTTTCTGAAGCTAAATATTTTAATGCCAAGTCTGCGCCAAGAGTATTAATATAAGCTCTGTTTTTCGTGTCTTTATGGGCAAATGAGTTAGCTGCAACACTTGCATCGTGTTTATCCTGATTTTCAATGTAAATTAGTGTATCTTGTTCTGTTACCATGCTATTTTTCTCCTATTCTATATAATAAGATGACATTCAATTAAAAAATATTCCAATATTTTTGTAAATTTTTGTAACAATTATTGAAAAACTTTTTATTTTCGGACAAAATTATAGTATCAGTCGTTTTAAATCTAATGTGAAATTGAATTGATTTGAAAAGTGTGTAATATAAAAGGAGGTTTTCCAAATGATAAGTTCTGTTTCTAATGTTAATTTCCGTGGAGATGCAGCTCCTGTCAATCATCAGGATTTGATTAGTTCTCCTGGTAAATATTCTTCTGAAGCTCCAAAAGCTGGTGCTCCAGCTGATTCTTTTGAAAAGAAAGATGGCGCTGAAAAACCTAAAAGCAAAACTCCGGCTGTTTTATCAACTATTGCAGCATTGTTAGTTGCAGCTTATGTAGGTTTAAGTGTTGCTGTTCATAAAGGTAGTCTTGGTGAAGCAAAAGGTGCAGAACTTAAATTAGCTGATAAAGTTAAAAACTTCTTCTATAAAGTTGGTAAAAGCGGTGATGACCTTTGGGGTAAAATCAGAGGTAAAAAGGTTGACGCAGAAGACGCTTCAAAGAAAACTTCTGATGCTCCTGATGCAAAGAAAGCTGATACTAAAGAAGCTCCAAAAGCAGACGGCGCAGAAGCTAAACCTGCTGAAACTAAAGCAGAAGGTGCTGAGGCTAAACCTGCCGAAACTAAAGAAGAAGAAAAGAAATAATATAATTTTGATATATAAATGTGGAAAATCCGATATTCAACAGAATATCGGATTTTTTTAGTCTAAAAATTCTGCTAATATTGTATTACTTATTAAAATTCCGTCATTTGTTAGTGTAAAACCTGTATTAGTTTCTTTTAGAAACTTATATGAAACATACTTATTTATAACAGGGGCGTACTTTTTGCGGAAATCTATGTTAAATTTTTGATTTATTTTTTCTATATTTATCCCGTCCATTTTTCTAAATCCGAGGAAAATTTCTTCTTCTAATTGCTCTTGTTTAGAGAGTTTATGGATATTTTTATGAGTGGTTGGATTTTTTATATATTCTTCAAGATTTGTGGTGTTGGAATACCTTGTATCTCCTTCATAACCGTGGGCTGCTACTCCAAAACCGTAATATGTATTGTTATTCCAATAATTGAGGTTGTGTTTTGAATTGTAGCCTGATTTTGAAAAATTACTTATTTCATAATGTTCAAAGTTATTTTTTGTCAAAATTTCTATTGCTTTTAAATACATTTCAGCTTGCATATCATCATCAGGCAAATTTTGCGGTAAATGTTTTGCGAAATAACAATTTTCATCTATTTTTAGTCCGTAGAGTGAAATATGTTGAATTCCAAGATTTAGTGCGTGTTTTAAATCTTTTTCAAAGTCTTCTGTTTTTTGAGTTGGTAATCCGTATATGAAATCAAGATTAATATTATTAAAGCCTGCATTAAATGCATAAGATACAGCGTTTTCAACGTCTTTGGAATTATGACGTCTGCCGATAAGTTTTAAAATTTTATCGTCAAATGTTTGGCAGCCAAAACTCAATCTGTTTATATTCAGGGTTTTAAGATTTTTTAAATAATCTAAAGTTATTGTTTCCGGGTTAAGCTCTGTTGTAATTTCAGTTGATGAATTT
>USJT01000033.1 GCA_900555175.1 uncultured bacterium | reverse complement strand
AATGTTGCTGCCTTCAGGTAAAAACAGGTTTGCGATAAATACTGCATTAGGCAAAAGCCCTCCGGTATTTCCTCTTAAATCAAGAATCAGACCTTTTGTATCTTTTGTTTTTTCTAGTGCTTCCAAAAACTCGTTAGGTGTTGTTGATCCGATAAAGCTTGTTATTTGTATATAACCGATATTTTTATCTACAATAGCACTTTTTACGGTTTTGAGTTTTATTTCTTTGCGCATTACACGTTTTACGAGTTTGTCTTTGTTTCGTAAAATTGTAATGTTTACAAAGCTGTTTTCAGGCCCTCTGACTAAATTAGCAACTTCTGAAAGTGACAAGCCGTTAACGTTTTTCCCGTCAATTGCAATAATTATATCGTCAGGTAAAAGATTTGCAAATTGAGCAGGTGTGCCTTCCATAACATTTACGATATGGATTTTACCTGAAATTGATGTAATATTGACACCAATGCCTGTGATTTTTGAATTTATTGAGTTATTTTGTTCAAGATATTCTGATTTTGACATGTATCTTGAATAAGGATCATTTAAACTTGCAAGCATTGTATCTATTGCAACTTTTGCATCTTCATCAGTTTTTATCTTACCGTGATAATGCTCTTTCCACCTGCCCCATGCTTGATTGTTTAGCTCTGAATCAAAGTAATTATCTCTGATAATTTTCCAGCTGCTGTCAAAAAGCTTTTGAGAAGAAACATGGTCATGATCCACCATTTCAGGCATTTCAGATACTAAAGCATCTTTTTGCTCCATAAACATTTTGTTTACGGTGAAAAGTGCTACTATTAAAAGTATGAAAATTATTGCCTGTCTTCTCTTCATACGAATATTTAACATCAAGAAATTTTTATAATCAATATACTTTTTTAGTAGTTTAGAAGATTAATAAAAATTTTTGTTGTCTTATAAATCTTCAAAGCCCGGAGATGTTGACGGAAGGTTCTTGTAGCCTTCATTAGACATCACTGTTTTCTTTATATATTTATTTGAATATCCTCCACGTTCAAACAGTTTTTTTAAAGTGTTTTCTCTAACAACAAGCGGGTGAAGTTCATCATTACTTTCTGGATAAAGCTTTGAAATTTCATACCAAACAGATGCTTCCATTGTCCAGGCGTAAGTTTCTTCCGCAAGTGAGTTAAATTCATCTTGATGTAATGCTTCGTGTGATAATAGTGCGGCAAGAGCTCCAGGAGGTGCATCTTTGTGACGAGGGTTTATAAAGATAAATAATTGTTTGTTCTTTTTCCAGCCTAGGGCATCAAATTTTGCATAATCAGGGTTAATTGTTCCCAAATCTCTGAATTCGATTTTTACAGGTCTGCCTGATAGGTTATTCCCTAAAATTGCGTTTCTTGAAAATTCTCCGTTTGTTCCTTTCAACATATCCAGTGCAACGTAAAATATTTCATCTTTCCCGACAGATTTGTACATCGGCTTTATTTCATTTATATATTGACTTGTGTATTTTGCAGGGTATGTTTTAGGTACTTCAATAAGTGCTTCATCTTTTTTAGCCGAAAAAGCAGGTAATTGAAATGATAAAACTATTGTTGTGATAAATAATATCTTTTGTAATTGTTTAATATCCACTAATCTTCTCCTATAATTCCAGTAATAAACTACAAATGTAGCAGATACTTAATATTATAATTATATAAATTTACAGGTCAAATTTTATTTTGATTTTCTGTTTAAGGAAGCAAGTTCTTTGTACATTATTTGATATTCAAGACTTGGTGAAATGCTTTCTGCTTCTTTAATGTATTCAAGTGCTGTTTTGTAGTCTTGAGTTTCTTTATAAATATTGCTCATATCTGCATAATATTGTGCATTGTTTACATCATACATAATTGCACGTTTCATACATTCTATGGCTTCTTCGTAATCTTTTTCCGTAAATCTTACAAGTGCAAGATAGTAATATCCCGGTGCAAAATTCATATCTAAAGAAATTGCTTCTTGCGCGTAGCGTTTTGCTTCTTCGTAATCTTGCTTTTGGTATGCTGCTTTTGCACCTATTTCGTATGCTGATATGTAATTTTCGTTTTCTTTCAAAATTTCTGATACTATTTCAAGTGCTTTGTCATATTTTTTTTCTTTAATATAAATATCTGCAAGCTGGCATTTGTAGTTTAAGCTTTGCGGAGTATTTGCTATAACTTTTTGAATTGCATTTTCTGCTTTTTCAAACATTGAAAGCTCTTTATAAACTTTTGAAAGTGCTGTGAGTGTAAAATTATCTTCTCCTGAAACTTTCAGATTTGTTTCAAGTTCTGCTTGAGCACCGAGAAAATCTTTATTTTCAAATTTTAGTAATGCATTTAATACATGTGCAAGACTGTATTCAGGGTTATGCTCCAGAATGTAATCTATTTCTTTTTGAGCTTTTTCAAATTCTTTTTGTTCATAATAAAGGTAAGCCAGTGAATATCTGTAACCTGAATTTTCAGGAGCCATACGGATTGCCTGAAGATATGATTGAACAGCCTCTTTAAACCAACCGTTGTAAAAATATGCGTTTCCTAAATTGTACTGGTAACGGTGATTTATTCTATCAAGTGATGCTGCTTTTGAAAAATATTTGATTGCATCAATAAATTTCATATCCTCAAGAGCAAAAAGTCCTAAGTAGTTTAAAACTTCAGGATTTCCCGAATTTTTTGAAAATGTATTAAATATATTTTTTGATTTATCAAATTCGTTTTCTTCAAAATATATTTTGCCAAGTAAAACAAGAGCGTTTTCGTTTTTTGAATTAATTGCTAAAATTTTTTCAAGCTTTTCTTTTGCTTCTTGAATTTTTCCATTGTCATAAAAAGCTTTTGCAATATGGTAAATTACGTCATCATTTTCAGAATTTAAGGCTTCCAGTTCTGAGATTTTTGTCATATTGCAAGATGCTGAAAGTGCATCTATAAGGTTTATAAGGTTATCTTGATTTTTTTGAATTTGATAAATTTTTTCTGCAATTTTTGCTGCATTTTCTTTTTCGTTTGTGTATTTATAAATTTTTTGTATAAGCTTTAAAGCTTCAACATGATTTGGATTATTTTCTAATACTTTTTCCAAATATTGCATTGAGCGTTGAAAATTATTTAGCAGAAAATATAATTCTCCGAGTTGAAATAAAATTTCAATATTATCACTTTCAATTTCAAGAGCTTTATATAACATTTCGATTGCTTGTTTGTAACATTTTTGAGATTTTAAATCGAATGCTTGTTTAATATATTCAATAATTTCCTGCATTTATGCTCCGTTATTTCTTCTTATGATTTTTTTTGTGTTTAACTTTTTTATGTTTAGGAGTTGTTTTCTGGTTGTTGTTTATGAGAACAAGAACTTCATCTTCTCCTGCCATTTTAAGATTGTTTCTTGCGATACCTTCCAAGCTTGATCTTGATGAAAATAATTTTATATCCTGTTTAAGCTCTTGATTTTGACTTTCTGCTTCATCTCTTATTCTTGAAAGTGTTGAAATTTTAGCTCTATAAGAGATTGTTTTTGAGATATTTAATATTGCCCCAAAACCTATTTGAATTAAGCAGAACAAAAGGACAAGCGTTAAGAATGAATAGTAAAAGCCTGTTTTATTTTTTGTTTTTTTATGAGAAGAAGTTTGGATTTCTTCTTGCTTTTGTTCTGATTCTTCTGCCATAAAACCTCACATGAGAATTATAAACAAAATAAGCAGTTAAAACAACAAAATTTGAATATTTTTACAATTTAAATTTTGCAGAGAAATTAAATTGAGTTGTGTTATATCCTGTATCTACGTAATAGGTTTGTTTTGCACCTGCTTCCAGACGCATTCTGTCTTTGTCTTTTTTACCGAGCGGATTGATTGAGAATTTGAGCTCTGCAGAACGTCTATTCCTTGTAACATCTGCACTAAGAGTATTTTTAAGTGATATGTAATTGTTAAGCTTTAATTCCGGCGCAATTGATATTGTGTTGTAATCCTGTGCGTAAGTTGTATTAAGTGATTTTTTTACAGATGAGCTTAGTGCAAATTTGTCTTTTTCGTATTTTGTAAACAAACCGGCTTCCGATTCAAGCATTGCAATATTATCAATTTCATTGTTATACAATGCTCCGAATGTAAAATTTCCTTTTTTCTCAGATGAACGAATGTTGCTGGGTTCTATAAAATATTCATTGCCTTTGTATTTGCCTGATGCATTTGCGGGTTTTATATCCGATGTAAGATCGAGTCCCTTTGTCGCAGAAATTTTTTGAGGTTGTTTTAAGTTTAATACAAAATTGTCATCTTCATCTTTCAGATAAATTACATTTGAGTCCTCTACATATTGGGCATAACCTTTTAAAACCGTTGCACCTATTGTTATATTGTCATCTTCAATATCTTCCGGTGTCAGCATTATGGCTTCTTCTTCATTTTCTTCAGTTGATGTAGTGTTATCAATATATTGCACATCTTCTTTATCTTTTTTGTTTTCTTCATTATTGTCAGTATCATCAGGAATAGTGTATATAAAAATATTTGGCAAAGGATTTTCAACCCCTGTTTCCGGAACCATTTTTTTGTTAAGTGTATATCCGGGAGTCTGAATAAAAATTATTGCCAGCAATATTAACACTAATCTCTTCATATAAATATTTTAGAAACTAAATGTAAAGTAGTCAAATTATAAATAAAGATTATTTTTTATCATCTTCTTCATCAAGATTGTCAAGAGCATATTCGCAGCACTGGCGGACGAGACTGTTAAGAGAAACGCCCTTGTTCTGGGCAACAGTATATAATTTCTCAACCAATAATACAGGAAGCCTAAAAGTTTTATTAGTCATCTCTTCTTTTTCAACTTTAAACATAATAACACTATACATGATTTTGCACTTATTTTTATACAACAAATTTTTATATAATTTTATAAGTGCAATTTACACTTGAAAAATTAGTGTAAATATGAAATAATAAAATTACGGAGGTAAATATGAAAAGAGCTTTTACTTTAGCCGGGAGTACTACGCACACAGCCCTGGAGAATACTCAACACAAAACCGCATTCACACTGACTGAGGTTTTGATAACTTTAGGAATTATTGGAGTTGTGGCTGCAATGACAATGCCTTCACTTGTTGCAAATCATCGCAGAAAAGTTGTGGAAACACGGCTTGCTAAATTTTATAGCACTATAAATCAGGCTATACAAATGGCAGAAGCCGAATATGGCGATAAAACTACCTGGGATGTTTTGGAAAATGGTTTTAACCAGGATGAAGACGGAAATGATACAACACCAAAATCTCTGGAATGGTTTAATAAATATTTAAAACCTTATCTTAATTTGACTAAATCGGAATTTGACGGAAATTCGGACAGTAAAATACTTGCCTATTTCCCTGATGGAAGTTTGGCTATGATTAGTGGTTCAAGTATAGTTTTTTACCCTCAGGCTAAAGATTATGAATTACTGGAAAATGATGATAAGCTGGTGAGAAATTCCGACAACTGCGGTACGAAATATTTTACCTTTTTCTTTTCCCCATGGAGCAATTCAGCTAACAACAAATATCATTATCAGAAAGGCGTGGAACCATATCTGCGTAACTGGGACGGAACCGAAGAAATGTTAAGAAATGATAGCGCTTTAGGTTGTAAAAAAGACGCAGTAAGTAATGAAAGAGCTTATTGTACTGCGTTAATTCAAATGAACGGCTGGAAAATTCCTAAAGATTACCCTCTCAGATTTTAATGAAATAAATGTATAAGAACTCTTGATATCAATTTATGCCCGTGCTATTCTGTAAAAGCAAAAATATAAATAGAAACGAGGAAAATTTTATGTCAGATGTAAGAGTTAGAATTGCTCCGTCTCCGAGCGGAAATTTACACATTGGTACAGCTAGAACTGCGTTATTTAATTATTTATTTGCTAAAAAAAATAACGGTAAATTTGTTTTAAGAATTGAAGATACTGACGCTGAACGTACAAGTCAGGCTTATATTGATAATATTTTTGACAGCTTGAAAGCATTGGGCTTGAATTGGGATGAAGGTCCTGATGTTGGTGGACCTTACGGTCCTTATACACAGTCAGAAAGATTTGATATTTACCCTAAATATGCTCAAATCCTTCTTGATAAAGGCTTTGCTTATGAATGCTTCTGTACTCCGGAAGAACTTGAAGAAGAAAAGAAACAAGCTGCTGAAAATAAAAAACCTTATGTTTATACAAAAAAATGCTTGAATTTAACTGAAGAAGAAAAAGCTAAATTGAGAGCTGAAGGCAGAAAACCTGCTTTGAGATTTAATATTGAAAAAGCTCAAAAAGCTTTCCACGATTCTTCAATTTTGAAATTTGACGATATGGTTAAAGGCGAATTGCACGTTGATACAAATCTTCTTGGAGATTTCGTTATTATGAAATCAAACGGAACTCCAACTTACAACTTCGCTGTTGTAATTGATGATATGTTGATGAAAATTTCTCACGTTATCAGAGGTGAAGATCATATTTCAAATACATTTAAACAAATTTTGATATTTGAAGCTTTGGGTGCTGAAGTTCCTAAATTCGGACACTTGGGTATGATTTTGGCTCCTGACAGAAGCAAACTTTCAAAACGTCACGGTGCAACAGCTGTTTCTGAATTCGTTGAAAAAGGCTATTTGACAGATGCTTTAATTAACTTTGTTGCATTGTTGGGATGGTCACCTTCTGACGGTCAAGAAATTAAAACTGTTGATGAAATCGCAAAAGATTTCAGAATTAATGAAATATCTTCTTCAAATTCAATTTTTGAATACGATAAATTGAACTGGATGAACAGCCATTATATTAAAATGCTTTCTATTCCAGAATTGAAGGAAAAATTAAAACCGTATTTGAAAAAATATGATTTGAGTGAATTAACAGATGCTCAATATACTCGTATGGTTGAAGTTACATACGAACCGTTGACTTTGTTATCTGATATTACAGATGCTGTTCCGTATTTCTTCGGACAAGATGTTGAATATGATGAAAAAGCTAAAGAAACTTTGGATAAAGAAGTTTCTCAAGATGTTTTGAAAACATTTATGGAACAGGCTAAAGATTGGGAATGGACTGAAGAAAATCTTCATGAAAAATTGGAAGCCTTTAGAGGTTATTACAAAGAAAAAGGCGTAAAACCGAAAGTTACTATGTGGGCAATCAGAGCTGCTGTTACAGGTAGAATTTGCGGTGCTGATATGACTGCTATCCTTGCAATTATCGGTAAAGATAAAACATTCCACAGAGTTAAAGCTGCTATGAAGCAAGCTGTTTAATTTTAATAGTTAGTTATTTATTCTAAAAAAACTAGTTTGATTAAAAAGTCAGTCTCGTTTTTATTTTGTAATAATTCGTTATATTTTAAAATTTTTATTAAAGATTTGTTTAATATTTGTCGTAAATTTTTATATATGTATTGCTAATGAATTATTATTTGGGGATTATATATGGTCGATATTTACATTACCTCTAATGAGATAAAAAAATATATTTTTATGATTGTATTGTTTAATGCAATTTTCCCGAGAGTATTGGAAGAAAGCGGGATGATGATTAATATTGAAGATGCAGATGATAGTACGTATATTAAACGTATGGAATATTCTCATTTTATTGAGCGTTATGATTTTTACGGATTAAATCAAATAGCAAAATAATTAAATTTCATCGCGTTTTTTATCGCTTTTTGTGATAATTAATTTGTCTGCTTCAATTGTATATTCTACTAAATCTGTTTCAGGGTTAACTTTTAGCAGTTCAAGAATTGTTTTATTCACTGTTAATGCCCAACCGTTTCCGTTTCTCATTAGTTTTCTATACATATTAAATCCTTTATACTTACATTGTACTTGACAATATATTATTAAATGTAATATTATATTTCTAACTATACTTTATATGGTTAAATGTATGGTCAATTGTTTGTATAAGAATAAAATTGGAAGTATGAAAGATTTTGAGCAGATGCCCCACGTCTGCTCTTTTTATGCTAAAATTTTTTTATGGAAGAATTTACTCATTATACGGTAATGAAAAATGAAGCAGTTGATGCGCTGGAATGCCAAAATGGCAAGATTTACGTTGATTGTACTCTTGGCGGGGGAGGTCATAGCGGATTAATATTGAGCAGAATTCAACCTGATGGACGTCTTATTGCATTTGATGTTGATGAGGATGCGATTAAGGCTTCTTCTGAAAGATTAAAAGATTACAAAAACTTAACAATAGTTAAGGATTCTTATACAAATATTAAAAAAGTTTTACATAACCTCGGAATTGAAAAAATTACTGGAGGAGTATTATTTGATTTGGGTGCTTCTTATCATCAGTTTCACAAGGGAGAAAGAGGTTTTTCATTTTCTAAAGAAGCTCCGTTGGATATGAGGTTTAATCAAGATGCTGATTTTTCTGCTTATGATGTCGTAAATTCATACAGTGAGGACGATTTGGTCAGAATTTTTTCCGAATACGGTGAAGAAAGATTTTCTAAAAGAATTGCAAAAAAAATTGTTGAACAAAGAAAGGTTAAAAAGCTTGAAACAACAACAGAATTAGCTGATTTAATTGTAAATTGTACCCCTCATATTAAATCGTCAATTCACCCTGCTACTCGGGTTTTCCAGGCAATAAGAATTGAGGTTAATCATGAGTTAACAAATGTAAAAAATACTCTGAATGATGTGTTGGATTTGTTGGACTTTGGTGCTATAATAAGTGTGATAAGTTTTCACTCTTTAGAAGATAGGTTAGTGAAACACTTGTTTAAGTATCACTCGCAAAGGTGCCATTGTGATAAGTCGCAAATGATTTGCCATTGTCCGCCTCCGATACTTGAATTAGTTAATAAAAAACCGATTCAGGCGAGTGAAGAGGAGATTAAAGTTAATCCACCGTCTAGAAGTGCCAAACTTAGAATCGCCAGATGTATAAGGCACTAATTATTTAAAAACTGGGGTATAGAATTGAATACAGCAAGAGTAAGATCATCAGAATTAATAGTAACGGAAGAAAATTATACAAGTCAATCATATTC
>USJT01000032.1 GCA_900555175.1 uncultured bacterium | reverse complement strand
CAAACAACGTAAAAAATACAAGCACCAACAAACAAAGATATGTTGATAAAAACGGCAATATAGTTGCATTTGATAAAGATTCAAACAACGATAATAAAAATGACAGTTACAGCACAGCTATAACAAACAATCCTGATTATACTTTACGTTATGTTGATAAAGACAACAACATAATTGATTATGATGACTTTTCTGATACTACAAAACTTGGAACATTAGGTTACTACTATGACGATGGCACAGGCAATCTGGTAAAAGAAAACTACGATTCATATTCAGAATACAATCAATATAACACAAACTATGAATTAAGATATTATGACAAAACAACAGGAGAACTTGTTCCTTATGACGAATACTCAGATGATGCTAAATCTGAAATTCAATACGATAGCAGCAAATTTGTTTACAAACCTATCAACTATGAAGGAACAACACAAGAATCAAGAGATTTATATGATTATGCAATGGCAATAACTGAAGCATTTATGAGAACAGAAGAAAGTCTTACAGATGCTCAAAAAGCTCAAAACCAATATTATGATTTGAGCAATTACAAATCAGCTTCAAATGCAGATAACACATCAGCATTGAAATATTACAAAAATATATTCACAAAAATGCAAACAAGCGGATATTTTACATACACAACAACAGCAGCCAAAGCAAACAGCGATCCTGAACATTATAAATATGCTTCAATCGGAACAGGTACAGCCGGTAATGTTCAAAAATCACCGCTTAAAGACAACGTAACATTTGAAGATGCACTTAGAGACGGAACTTTAAGACTTGAATACTTCTCATCAACAGATAAAGATTTCGTTTCAACATCAATTTCTGAAGACAACTGTATTCAAGAAGTTTCAGATGACAGAGCAATTGCAGCAGCTGAATCTAAATACAATCAAGATATGGCTGATCTTGAAAACAAAGATAAAAAGCTTGACCTTGAATTGAAAAAACTTGATACCGAACACAGCGCACTTCAAACAGAATACGATTCAGTTAAAAACGTTGTAGATAAAAACGTTGAAAATTCATTCAAAACATTCGGTTAATAAGTAAAATAAGAAGAGATGAGGCATAATTAAAAATAAAAAAGCTCCTTAAAAAATTTAAGGAGCTTCTTTTTATATAAAGTATGAAAAAATTATGCTTTGCTTGCGCCTGATTTTTCAATGATTTCTTTTTCAATATTAGCAGGTACTTGTTCATAATGGTTGAATTCCATTGAGAAAGTACCACGGCCTTGAGTATTTGATCTCAAATCAGTAGCATAACCGAACATGTTAGCAAGAGGAACTAATGCTCTTACGATAACATTTCCTGTTGTACCAACAGGTTCTTGACCTTCAACACGGCCTCTTCTTCTTGAAATATCACCGATGATTGTACCTGTAAATTCATCAGGGATTTCGATTTCAACCTTCATCATAGGTTCCAAAATACAAGGTTGAGCTTTTCTACAACCATCTTTAATAGCCATAGAACCAGCGATTTTGAATGCCATTTCAGAAGAGTCAACTTCGTGGTAAGATCCATCATAAAGTTCAACTTTAACGTCAATCATTGGGAATCCTGCTAAGATACCGCCTTCTAAAGCTTCTTCCATACCTTTTCTTGCAGGTTCAATGTATTCTTTAGGAATAGCACCACCAACGATTTTGTTTTCAAATACAAATCCGGCATTTTCTTCAGCTGGAGAAATTCTAACTTTAACATGGCCATATTGACCTTTACCACCTGACTGACGGATGAATTTAGAATCTTGATCTGCTGTACCTCTGATTGTTTCTCTGTATGCAACTTGAGGTTTACCGATATTAGCTTCTACTTTGAATTCTCTTAACATACGGTCAACAATGATATCAAGGTGAAGTTCACCCATACCTGAAATAATTGTCTGACCTGTTTCTGTATCTGATTTAACACGGAAAGAAGGATCTTCTTCTGCAAGTTTTTGAAGAGCAATACCCATCTTATCTTGGTCAGCTTTTGTTTTTGGTTCGATAGCAACAGAAATTACAGGATCAGGGAAAGTCATTCTTTCCAAAATGATTGGAGCTTTTTCATCACATAATGTATCACCTGTTGTTGTATCTTTCAAACCAACTGCTGCACAGATATCACCTGCGTAAACTTCTTGTTCTTCAATACGTTGATCAGCATACATACGGACCAATCTTGCGATACGTTCTTTTTTGCCGTTAGTAGCATTTAGAACATAAGAACCTGCAGTGATTACACCTGAATAAACTCTTAAGAAAGTCAAACGACCTACATAAGGGTCAGTCATAACTTTAAATGCCAAAGCTGAGAATGGTTCTGAATCTGAAGAATGTCTTTCAGTTTTTGTACCGTCTTCCAATTCACCTTCAATAGCTTTTACATCAACAGGTGATGGCATATAATCAACAACGGCATTTAACAATAATTGAACACCTTTGTTTTTGAAAGCTGTACCGCAAGTTACAGGAACGATTTTGTTTTCGCAAACTGATCTTCTCAATACTGCTTTCAATTCATCAACTGTGATTGAATCAGGATCATCAAAATATTTTTCCATCAATGCATCGTCTTCAGAAGCGATAGCTTCAACCATAGCATCTCTGTATTGTTTAGCTTTTTCTGCCATATCAGCAGGAACGTCTTCTTCTCTGATATCAGTACCTAAATCGTTTGTATAAATTTCAGCCTTCATTGTCATAAGGTCAATCAAACCTGTAAATTTATCTTCAGCACCGATAGGCAATTGAATAGGAACAGCATTTGCACCTAATCTTGTTTTAATTTGGTCAACTACTCTATAAAAATCAGCACCTGTTCTATCCATTTTGTTAACGAATACCATACGAGGTACTTCATATCTGTTAGCTTGTCTCCAAACTGTTTCTGATTGAGATTGAACACCGCCTACTGCACAGAATACAGCAACAACACCGTCTAATACACGTAAAGATCTTTCAACTTCGATTGTAAAGTCAACGTGGCCCGGGGTGTCGATAATGTTAATTTGGTGACCTTTCCATTCAGCAGTAACAGCAGCTGATTGAATTGTAATACCTCTTTCACGTTCTTGTTCCATGAAGTCTGTTACAGCAGCACCATCATGAACTTCTCCGATTTTATGAGTTTTACCTGTGTAAAACAAAATACGTTCAGTTGTAGTGGTTTTACCGGCATCGATGTGAGCGGCAATACCAATGTTTCTGATTTTTTCTAATGGAGTTTTTCTTGCCATTTTGTTTTTTCCTTTTTTATATTGTGTACATCGCTATTATATTTTTAGCCTCATTAAAAATTATCACACAAACATGTATTTTTACAAAACAATTTGTTTGTAATTTTTAATATTTGCAATATAATTAGGATTATGAAAACTAAAGAAAAAGATTTAACAACAGCTGAGATTGTAAAAGAAACTGCTTTAAAGCACATTGCAATTATTATGGACGGAAACCGCCGTTGGGCAAAGGAGAAAAATTTACCGTCTGCAATGGGGCATAAAAAAGGCGTTGATGCTCTAAAAGCTACTTTACGTGCTTGTAAAGATTTTGGAATAAAATATTTAACTGTTTACGCATTTTCAACAGAGAATTGGAACAGAAAAAAAGAAGAAGTTGATTTTTTGATGGAGCTTTTAGCAATTACTCTTACAAATGAGCTTGCTGAAATGCACTCAGAAGGTGTTGTAATAAGTTTTATCGGTGATATTTCAAAATTGAGTGCCAAGCTTCAAAAAATTCTTGCAAATTCTGTTGAAACTACAAAAAATAATACAGGAGTTCATTTACAGATTGCATTTAATTACGGATCAAGAGATGAAATTGTGCATGCCGTTAAAAGTATTGTTGCACAAGGAATTAAGCCTGAAGATATTACTGAAGATTTGATATCCGAAAACTTATACACCAAAAATATTCCTGATCCTGATTTGCTAATAAGAACAGGCGGAGAAATGAGAATATCAAATTACCTCTTGTGGCAAATTGCATATTCTGAAATATATATAACAAAAAAATATTGGCCTGAATTCGATAAAACTTCACTGGCTCTTGCTATTGAAGAATTCCATAATCGCCAAAGAAGATTTGGAAAATAAATTTTAAGAGGGCAAGATATTTAAAAAGGCTGGATGACAGGTTATTTTTAATAAAAACTAAACTTTTTAACCACCTGCCACCAGAACTTCTGTAAAGCTCGTAAAGGATATAAATGTATGACTCAAACAATTGTATTTGCAACAGGAAACGCTCATAAATTACAAGAAATACAAGATATTGCAAAAGATACAGGTATAAAATTTGTTTTGCCGCCAGATAACTTTAACCCGATTGAAAACGGTAAAACTTTTGAAGAAAATTCATTTATAAAAGCAAAAGAAGCTGCAAAAGTGAGCGGGAAAATTTCACTTGCAGATGATTCAGGACTATGCGTGGAAGCACTTGACGGAGCACCCGGGATTTATTCTGCAAGATATGAAACAACTCCGCAAAAAAGAATTGATAAATTATTAAACGTATTAAAAAATGAGAAAAACAGAAACGCAAAATTTGTATGCGCAATGACACTTGTTGACAGTGAAGGAAATATCTTATTCCAAACAAGAGGGGAATGCTTTGGCAAAATTGCAGAAAAACAATCCGGTCAAAACGGATTTGGCTACGATCCTGTTTTTCTAACAAAAGATACCGAATACAAACAAACTATGGCAGAAATGACAGAAGACGAGAAAAATGAAATTTCTCACCGTAGCAGAGCACTAAGAAAAGTTTTGAAATTTTTAAATACCAACCCAACTAATTAAATTTATATTAAATAAAGTATATAATTTTTAATATTTGTCAAAAAGAAAGATTTATCATAATCGATAGGGCGATTTTTGAAATAATTTTGTTGACACCCGTTTATGTTTAATAGTAAAATAGGAATGTTGCAAAAACAACACAATTAACCGATTTTATCATAAATCAGACAGGGAGAGACAATGAAAAAAAATATTATAATATTTTTGTCTATAATTATTGCAGCAATACTCATAAGATTTGGATACGCCAAAGTTTCAAGTATTATGCAAAACAAATCAATGCTTAACAAACCGGCACCAAGTGTTACGGTACAAGCAATCGGAACTCAAAAAGTTATTCGCAAATTTGAAGCACCAGGAAGGGTTGTTTCAAAATACAGAGTAGATGTTTTAGCTCGTATTTCAGGATATCTTGAAAAAAGCTACTTTAAAGAAGGCGATTACGTAAAACAAGGACAAATCTTGTTCTTAATCGAGCCGACAGAATACTCAAATGCTGCAAACGTTGCAGGAGCTAATGTAAGAAACTTAAGAGCCCAGCTTGTTTATGCCGAAAAACAACTCAGACGTGCCGCAGAACTTGTAAAAAAAGATTACATTGCAAAAGCGCAATATGACCAACTATTATCTAACAGAGATGCTCTAAAAGCTCAACTTGCATCTGCAGAAGCATCTTATAACGATGCAAACAGAAATCTAGGTTACACAAGAGTAAAATCTCCTGTAAACGGGAAAGTCGGGATTATCAACGTAACTGTCGGAAACTATGTATCTCCGACATCAGGTGCTTTGACAACAATTAACAGCACAAACCCGATATATGTAACATTCCCGCTGGATTCTACTGATTTTCAGGTGCTTGCAGACGCTGATAAAGCTAACAACAAAAACAGAAAAGTTGAACTTTTACTAAGCGGTGGTGCAAAATATCCTATAAACGGAGTTCAAGACTTCCAAGACAACAAAGTTGACCAATCAACAGGCACAGTAACCCTTAGAGCTACATTCCAAAACCCTAACAATGAACTTATACACGGAGAATTTGTAACAGTCAGATTATATTCAAACAATCCTGTGGAAGTTCCTGTTGCACCTGTAACTGCTGTTCTTGAAAATCAGGCAGGTAAATATGTTTATAAACTTGATGAAAATAATTTACCGCAACTGACTTACGTAAAAACAGGTGAACAAAACGGAAATAACTGGATTATCAATGAAGGCTTGCAAAAAGGCGACAGAATTATCACAGAAGGCTTACAAAAAGTTATTCCGGGAAAACCTGTTAAAATCGTTACAGAAGAAGAAATGAAAAAAATTAAATCACAAGGTAACTAAATAGAAGATAAAAAAACTTTTAACAATTTACGTAAAATATTAATCTTCGCAAATTAAAGGGATATGATGCAAAAAGAAAATAAAGGAAATATATTTATCAAGCGCCCCAAACTGGCAATTGTAATTTCACTTGCCATTATGTTAGCGGGTATGCTTATGATTACGACTCTGCCTTTGGAAGAATACCCGTCAATCACACCTCCTCAGGTAGTTGTTACCGCAACTTATGCAGGTGCGAGTTCTGATGTTATAGAAGATACAATCGCAGCTCCTGTTGAAGCACAGTTAAACGGTGTTGAAGATATGATTTATATGTCTTCAACTTCCCAAAACGGGCAATATCAGCTTACTTTGTATTTTGAAATCGGTTCTGACCCTGATATGGCGGTTGTAAACGTTCAAAACCAGCTTGTTACACCGCGTTTGCCTGAAGAAGTTAGAAGATACGGACTTTCTGTTAAAAAGTCAACAGGTGGCCCCGGTTTGATGATGATTTCCGTAAATTCACCGACACACACTTACGATTCATTATATGTTGCAAACTACGCATCTATATATATTAAAGATGAACTTGCCCGTATCAAAGGTATAGGTAAAGTTTCAGTATTCGGCTCATCTGATTATTCTATGAGAATTTGGCTTGATGCAGGGAAAATGGCAAACCTTGGAGTTTCTGTTTCCGAGGTTAATGCCGCAATCCAAGCTCAAAACACTCAGGTTCCTGCAGGTGATTTGGGTGTTGAACCTATGAAAAATAAGCAGATGATTAAGCTTACAATGAGAACTAAAGGCCGTTTAAAAGACGTTAAAGAATTTGAAGATATAATTATTCGTTCAAAACCTGACGGCTCTCAAATTAGATTAAAAGATATTGCCAGAGTAGAATTAGGTGCAGAAAGTTATTCATACTTCTCAAGAATTGGCGGAAAAGATACCGCAATGATTTCCATAAGCCAATTACCTGAAGCGAACGCTATTGATTTGTCAAACAAAATCAGAGCGAAAATGGCAGAATTAAGTAAAAGTTTCCCGCAAGGTATTGAATATAAAATTCAGCGTGATGAAACCGATTTCGTTAGAGAATCAATTAAAGAAGTTATTAACGCAATCGCCCTTGCAATTGTGCTTGTAGGTATCGTAACTTATATGTTCCTTGGAAGTGCAAGAGCAGCATTAATTCCATTCTGTGCAATCCCTGTTTCTCTAATCGGGGTATTTATCTTTATGAATATTCTCGGTTTCTCGGTAAACTTGCTTATCTTATTCGGACTTGTATTAGCGGTAGGTCTGGTTGTAGATGATGCTATCGTTGTACTTGAAAACACGCAAAGACACATTCAGGAAGGCAAAAATCCTGTTGATGCAACAGAGATTACAATGGAGGAAGTATTTGGCGCAGTATTGGCAACTTCTCTTGTATTGATGGCTGTATTCGTTCCTGTATCATTTATGTCAGGAATTACAGGTCAAATGTTCAGACAGTTTGCATTGTGTATTGCATCATCAATCGGTCTTTCAACACTTGTTGCTCTTACTCTTGCACCTGCTCTTTGTGCAATGATTTTGAAATCAGGTGAAGAAAAAGCCGATTTTGAATTTATCCAAAAATTTGATGACTGGTTCAACGGAATCAGAGATAAATATTTGGAAGGGGTTAAAATATTTATTAACTCTCCAAGACTTACAGCAACACTTTATATCGGAGTTATCCTCTTTACATCGGTAATGTTCTGGTTAATTCCAAAAGGCTTCTTACCGACAGAAGATAAAGGTGCTGTTTTCTCTCAAATACAGCTACCTGACGGATCTTCAGCATCAAGAACAGAAATGGTTGCAAAAGAAGTTGAATCAAGAATTCTTCAAATCCCCGGGGTTGATACAACAATTAACCTTGTCGGATATTCAGGAGAAAATACGGCACTTATTGTTGCTCAGTTGAAAAATTGGTCTGAACGTAAAAGCAAAGATCAATCTATGCAAAGTATTTTAAGCAAAATCAAAAAAGAATTTGCAAATTATCCGTCAGCAACAATTGCATCATTCTCACCTCCGTCAATTTCAGGTTTAGGTATGTTTGGTGGTTTTGAATACCAGCTTTTGGATAAAGGCGACAGAACTCCTCAACAACTTTATGATGAAGCTCAAAAAATTATTGCAGCTGCAAATAAAAGTCCTGATTTCCAAATGGTTTATACATCATTCACAGCAAACTTGCCTCAATTGCTAATAAAAGTTGATGAGAGAAAAGCCCTTGCTCAAGGTGTTGACATAAACGAAATATATAGTGCATTATCAGGCTATTTCGGAAAATCTTACGTAAACGACTTTAACAAATACGGTCGTGTATATCGTGTTTACCTGCAAGCAGATTCTGAATTCAGAGAAAAACCTGCAGATATTGATAAAATATACGTAAAAAATAATGCAGGGACAATGGTTCCTTTATCTGCAGTTGTAAATATTAGCAATATTGTAGGCCCTTACAGTTTGACAAGGTTTAATATGTACCCGTCAATCCTTATAAACGGTCAGGCAAGAGAAGGCGTAAGTTCAGGTCAGGCAATAAGCACTATGGAAAAACTTTCGGATGAAGTTCTTCCTAAAGATATGGGTTACGCTTGGTCTGGCAGCTCTTTACAGGAAAAAGAATCAAGCGGACAAATTGGTCCAATCCTTGCAATGTCACTTGTTTTCATCTACTTATTCCTTGTAGGGTTGTATGAAAGCTGGATGCTGCCAATAGCCGTACTTTTAATATCTCCGGTAGCCCTTGTCGGTGCATTGTTCTTCCAATATGTATCAGGTTATTCACTCGACTTGTATTCTCAAATCGGACTTGTTATGTTAATAGGTTTGTCTACAAAACAGGCAATCTTGATTATTGAATTTGCGAAAGATGCACACGAAGCAGGTATGAGCATAACCGAAGCAGCTATGCA
>USJT01000031.1 GCA_900555175.1 uncultured bacterium | reverse complement strand
GCGGTATTGGTTTTGCTTGTGCCAAAGAACTTGCAAAAGCAGGATGCGATATCATTATTAATGATATTTGTGAAGCTGAAAAAGCTCAACCTGCATTAGATGAAATAAAAGCACTTGGCGCAAACGCTTATTTTTATAGATTTGATGTTTCAGATCCTGTTGCAGTTCAAGAAAATGTTGACAAAATGATTGCTGAACACGGTAAAATTGATGTATTGTTGAACAATGCAGGTATTACAAAAGACGGTTTGTTCATCAGAATGGATATGGAACAATGGGAAAGAGTTATTAAAATCAATTTGACAAGTGCATATTGCGTAACTCATGCCGTTATCAAATATATGATGAAAGCTCGTCAAGGTTCTATTATCAACATGTCAAGTGTTGTAGGCTTGCACGGTAACCCTGGTCAAGCAAACTATTCAGCTTCAAAAGCAGGTTTGGTTGGTTTGACAAAAACTTTAGCTAAAGAATTTGGTTCAAGAAACATCAGAGTAAATGCTGTATGTCCTGGATTTATTCAAACAGCTATGACTGCAAATCTTCCTAATATTGAAGAATACTTGAAAGCTATTCCTATGAAGAGATTAGGAACTCCTGAAGATATCGCAAAAACTGTTAAATACTTAGCATTGGATGCTGATTACGTTTCAGGTCAAGCAATCGAAGTTGCAGGTGCTTTAATCATATAGTTTCTGTGAAAAGTTAAAAAAAGTTAAGATTTTTAACAATATGACTGTATGATTGTAAATTCCTTGCAAAAAAGTTTTGCTCTAAGTATAATATTAGTGAACAAATAGTATAGTAAATTAATTATGAGGAAATTAGAAATGAGTACATTTGAAAAAGTAAAAAAAGTAGTTGTAGATCAATTAAGCGTTGATGAAGCTTTAGTTACTCCAGAAGCTAGCTTTACAGCTGATTTAGGCGCTGATTCATTAGATACTGTTGAATTAGTTATGGCTTTCGAAGAAGAATTCGGTTGCGAAATTCCTGATGAAGAAGCTGAAAAAATTCAAACAGTTCAAGATGCTGTTAACTACATTGATGCTCACAGCAAATAACACTTGGCGTTAGATGCTAACGCTCTTAAATAATTTTATGCGAGGGCGAAAATTTAATATTAATTTTCCCCTCGTATATTTATTAAAAGATAGTTTTAAAAAGGTAAAGAGATGACAAAAAGAAGAGTAGTTATCACAGGACTTGGAGCTGTTACACCGTTTGGTGTCGGCGTTGACAAATTTTGGAACAGTCTTGTTGAAGGGAAAAGTGGAATAAGCACCTCTGAGCTTATCGATATTTCAAAGCACGTTGTAAAAATTTCCGGCGAAGTAAAAAATTTTAAACCTGAAGAATATTTGGATCCGAAAGAAGCTAAAAAAATGGACAGATATATTCAGTTTGCAGTTATTGCAGCTGACGAAGCTATTAAGGATGCAAAACTTGAGGAAGTACATGACGTTGATCCTTATAAAATAGGCGTTATGGTTAGTTCTGCTGCCGGCGGTTTTAGAACTTTTGAAGAAAACCATATCAGAATTTTGGAAAAAGGACCTAACAAATGTTCTCCGTTTACAATTCCTATGATGATTGTTAATATGGCATCAGGTCGTATTTCTATGAGATACGGTTTTAAAGGTTTGAATAAAGTTGTTGTTTCAGCTTGTGCAACCGGTACTCATACAGTTGGTGATGCATTCCGTTCAATTCAATACGGTGATGCTGATATCGTGGTTGCAGGCGGTTGTGAAGCTACTATTTGTGATGTTGGTATTGGTGCATTCTCTAGTGCAAGAACATTGTCTAGACGTAATGATGAACCGACAAAAGCTTCTCGTCCTTGGGATGTTGACAGAGACGGTTTCGTAATGTCTGAAGGTGCAGGTGTTCTTATTTTAGAAGAATATGAACATGCTAAAAAACGTGGCGCAAAAATTTATGCTGAAGTTGTTGGTTACGGTCAAACAGCTGATGCTTATGATGTTGTTGCTCCTGATCCTGAAGGTAAAGGTGCTACTCATTCTATGAAATTTGCGTTAGAAGATGCTAATTTAAAACCTTCTGATGTTGATTATATCAATGCTCACGGTACAAGCACAGGATTGGGCGATATCGCTGAATCAAAAGCTATTGAAGGTTTGTTTGGCGATAAGGAAGCTAATAAAAAATTATTAGTAAGTTCAACAAAATCTATGCACGGTCACTTGTTAGGTGCAACAGGTGCTGTTGAATGTATCGCTTGTGTTAAAGCAATTAATGAACATATTGTTCCTCCGACAATCAACCTTGATAATCAGGATGAAAGAGTTGGCAACCTTGATTATGTACCGCATAAGGCAAGAAAAGCTGATGTTCATGTTGCATTGTCAAATTCATTTGGTTTTGGCGGACAAAATGCTTCAATTGTAATAAAAGAAGTTAAATAGTAATAATAATAACGTAATAATAAACTATATAGTTATTAAAGCTCCTTATATAAAGGAGCTTTTTACTTAAGTTGATTTATTGGGAGTTGTATGTTAAAATTATATATGTAATAGAGAAATAGAAAGGAGTATATTATGAAAAGATTGTTCAATGATTTTAGAATGTCGGGGGGCACTTTTAAGCTCCAGAAGTCGTTTTAGGACTAATAAAGATTGTGGAATTTTTTATAATATATTAGATAAACAAAAATTTGGATTTACGTTAGCTGAGGTTTTGATAACATTGGGAATTATAGGTGTAGTTGCTGCAATTACTATGCCATCATTGATTCAGAGTTTTAAAGAGCAGGTCTTGATAAACCAAGCAAAAAAAAGCTATTCAAATTTTTTAAATGTTCTTAATAGAATGATGGCGGAAAATGAATATGTTGATTATTCTCCGATTTTTGCTACATCAGGTCGAACTGTAGAGAGCGTAATTAAAGATATAGCTAATTATTATAACGGAGCCAGAGTTTGTACTGCTCCCGGAAAAGGATGTGGAGAACAATATTATGTTAAGTTAGGGAAAGCTACAAATGATGGTACAGGTTTTGTTAAGAAAGAGGGATTTGGTTTCCCTAGAATGTTATTAGTGGATGGAAGTTCGATATATTTTAGAAATATAAGAAGTACATGTGAGCCATTTACATATACGGCTCCAGTGAAAGATGAAAATGGCTTTAATACAGGTGAAACAATAACTGCTACAGATACAAGGTGTGCAACTGTGGTTATAGATGTAAATGGCGAAAATAAAGGTCCTAATCAATATGGTGCAGATGTCCATCAAATTCTTGTTCAACCGCAAAAATTAGAACCTCAAGATGGTAAATACGGAGCATTAAAGACAATATTTCTAAAGAATAAATTAGAATATGAAAAATATTCTGATGATAAAAAATTTGATTAAGATAATTTTTGTCTTTTATTCTTCAATCAGTACTCTGTCAAGGCAGGCTTTTGGTGAATATTGCCATTCTCTGAATGTTATGCGTTTTACTTTAAAGCCTGAGCGCTCGATTATTGCTTGTTTTTTCATGTTTGATATGTGAGATTTGATTTTGTCTTCAAGCCCGTCGATTTCAATAACAAACTTATTATCTACAAGCAAATCGGCGCTTAAGCCTGCAATATCAGAACCTGCAACGACTTTGTGCCCTAATTCTCTAATTTTTTCTGCTACTTCACGTTCTAGCGGGTTTTTGTATATGTTTTCATCAATTTCGCCTGACAGCATTGCTTGTTTGCGGTCTTTGTAAAGTTGCATGTAAGAAATATAGTTTCTGAAATGACCTTCAGGAAGTTCTCGAGGATTGCGTGAAATAAAGTTTATAACCTTGTTTCTGCCTCTTGTAATTGCAACGTTAAACAAGTTTGGCTTTTGTAAGAATATCAAACTTTGATTGAAGCTGTTATCTGCAATAGCCCAAGAAATCAGCATAATATCACGTTCATCGCCTTGGAAGGTGTGTGCTGTACCGATTTCTATCTGGTGTTTTTTTATCATATAATCTGACAAAACTTTTGAAACAGAAACTTTTAATTGTTCAACTTGCGCTCTGAACGGTGAAATTATGCCGACAGATACAGGATTATCAGGGTTTTGTCTTTCATCTTCAATGATAATTTCGTGTAGTCGTTTTACTAAAGCTTCGATTTCAGGCAAGTTTCTTGTCGCATCAAAATCTACTTTTCCGTCCAATACTTCTACGAGTTCCAAAACATTTTCATCAGGTCTGTCTTTTCTCATTACTCGAATTCTGTCATTATAAAATTCATGATTTGAGAAATTTATAATTGGCGGAAGGCTTCTAAAATGTTCGTCAAGCATGACTGAATTCATAGAATAATAATCTGCAAGGTCAAACATTGAATTTGTTCTGAAACGCCACATAAGCTGGTATTTATCAGGAATTCCGTATTGGCTCAGGAATGATTGTTCTTTTGCTTTTTCCAAGAATGAAAGGTGTGGTAATTGTTTGTCATCACCTACAATTACGGCACGTTTTGCACGGAAAAGGATTGGAAAACAGCTTGCGATATCACATTGAGATGCTTCATCAATGATTGCAACATCAAACATCCCAGGTTTTAGAGGCAATGAATCCGATACTGCATAAGTTGTTACGCACCAGCATGGGAAGGCTTCTAATAGCGGTCTGAAATCTTCTTCTTCCAAGATGTTTGTTTGCAGACGTTTTCTGTTTGTTACAAGAGATTTTGCATGAACTTTTAGTCTTCTGCGTTTGTTTTCATCTCTCAACAAGCTTTTTAGAGCTTCTCTGCGTTTGTTTTTCAAAATATTTATAGCGAGTGTTTTTTGTTTGCGTTTCATTGTACGGATTTGTTCTGAAAGCATGTGGAGATTGCCTGTTTTTTGAATATCGGCTTCGATTTTTCTCAAAGACCATTCCATAGTGGCAAAATCAAGTTCTTGTTTTAATTTGCCTAAGTTTTCGTAGTTTACGTCAAAATCTTTAATATTAAGGATTTTTTTCAGTTGACCTAAACTTGTGAAATTAGCAATTTTAGATATAAAACCTGCTTTTTCCATGTTATGTTCAAGAACTTTGATTATTCCTGATACAATATCAATTTCGCCTTTTTTAAGACTTTTTTTGACAAATTCTTTTTTGCCTAAGAGTTTTTCTTGTTCTTCAACTTCCAATAATTTGTCATGCCAATCTTTTTCGAGCTTAATTATGGTTTCTGATTTAACCTCCATATTTTTAAGCATATCGAGGTGATCTTTCATATCTTTTGTATCAACAAGCAAGATATCTTCCACATCTTCATCCAAATCAGCGTTTTGTGAAAGCAAATTATTCAATTCTTCGCTAAGTTGTCTTTGGTAATTCAAACGTCCTGCTCTTAGTGCCATGTGGCTTGCACCCAGTTCATTTAATCTGTCTGCGACAACATCAACGGCTTTATCCATACGTGATGCAACTAGAACTGTTTTTCCGTTTGCGACCAAGTGAGCTACAAGGTTTACGATTGTTTGAGATTTACCTGTTCCGGGAGGTCCTTGTACTGCAACAAATTTGCTGTTATCAATATTTTTGATTACTTGAAGCTGGCTGTCACTCAATGATAGCGGAGTTATCGGGTAAAAATCAGTAATCTTATTCATATCTTTGAGCGGAACTGATTTTTCTTTACTTTGTGCATATTCTTCATTAATTATATTAAGTGCAGTTTCTCTGTATGTTCCTGAAGGTTTTTCTGCAATTTGGGTTAATTCATGTAGGACACCTGCTGTGACAGATGGTCGTTTTGTCAGAATTATTGCACTTTGATATGTTACGGCAATTTTTTCTAACTTAACCTTTTGTTTTTCTTGTTCTGTTTCTTCTTCTATAATTTCGTCTAAGTTTTCGCCGTCAATTTTTTCTTTATAAAAATCTTTTGCTTTAGTAATATTGTCTTCTTCTTTATAATCTCCGATATTTTCAGCGATTTCAATTTCAGGGACGAGTGATTTTAGTGTTGTTAAAAATATGTCGAGTTTTTCTTTTGTTATAGGTAAATCGGGTACAACGTCTAAAATCCCTTCAAGAAGCAAATCTACTTCATCTTCATCATCATTTTTTCTCATTAATGCTGCTAAAGCGCCTGTATTTAGGGATAACACTTCATCAAGCGGAAAACAGTTTATATTCACGCCGTTGCGTTCAAGTTTGCAGGGCATGTATAAAAGCGGAGTTAAAAATTCGTTTTGTCTTTTAGACTTTGAACTTTTGCCGACTAAGAATAAATAGCCGTAAATAAGGTATTTATCTTTCTGACCTAAATCACTTTGAATCATCAATTCTGTAAGTTTAGGATCGCTCCCTTCAAGCGAAATATATTCAGCACCTGTTGAAAATAGCTGTTCTTCACCTTTCAGGAAAATCCATTTGTTATCTTTATCTCCTTTAAGGTTTCTGAAAGTTGAGCTTTTTACCTCTTCTCTTACGCAGTCGTGTAGGTATTGGCTTAATTTTTTTATAAAACTGTTATTGAATGCTGAATTTATTGCGCGTGATGCTTCTTGTAGCATGTGTTCTCCTTATATAGATTTTCAGATGTTCAGAGGGCAAGATGGCAGGCCGATTTCATATATAATTTTTATGTTTAGCACCTATAAATTAGCTTGATCTCATGACCTCTTTTAGTCTGGTCTTCTATTACCTTGTTTATTTATACATTTTACGCTAAAATGCTTGATATGAACATCATCAATATAAAGGATACTTCAAATAAATTGTTTTATATCGGCGGGGTTGTCCGTGATGAACTTTTGGGTAGAAAATCTTTTGATATTGATATTACTTATGTCGGAAATGCTATTGAATATTGTTCTAAATTCGGTGAGGTTATTCAGGAAAACCCTGATTTTGGAACGGTTAGGGTGAATGTTGGCGGAAGAGAAGTTGATTTTGCCTCCACAAGGTCTGAAAGTTATCCGAGGAAAGGTCATTTGCCTGTTGTTGAAAAAATCGGATGTTCATTGAAGGAAGATGTTTTGCGTCGTGATTTTACGATAAATGCGCTTGCAAAATCTGTTACGACAGGTGAAATTGTCGATTATACAGGCGGGCTTGAGGATTTGAAAAATAAGAAACTCAAAGTTTTGCATGATGAAAGTTTTATTGACGATCCGACAAGAATTATTCGAGGTCTAAAATTTTCAATCCGTTTCGGCTTCGATTTAGATGAGCATACAAGAAAATTGCAAGAAGAATATCTTGCTAATATAAATTACGATATGAGCTATAAGAGGGTTAAAAAAGAATTAATAGAAACTTTTAATCTCAATTCAAATAAGGCTTTTGAAAGATTTATAAATGAAAATATTTATAAACTTGTAACAGAAAATGATGTTAAAATTCCTGATATTGATATAGAAAAACTCGTCAATGATTACAAACCTGAATATGTTTGGCTTGTATATGTTGGAGTTTTGAAAGATTTATCAAAATTGCCTTTGACAAAAATCGAGCAAAAAATCATTGATGAAGTGCCAAACAAAATCTTGAGTAATGATTTTGAAATCTATAAAGCGTTTGAAAATGCAAGACTTGAAACAGTCCTTTTGTATGGAATTTTGTATGATGAAAAAATTGCACGCCATTATCTTGATGATTTAAAGCAGATTAAAATTTCAGTCACGGGAAATGACCTGTTAGATTTAGGAATAAAACCTTCGCCAAGATATCAGGAAATTTTTGATGAAATCTTAAAATGTAAACTTGAAAATCCCGATATGACAAAAGATGAGGAACTTGAATATTTAAAAAAACTTATTTCTTAACCGATTTGTTATTCGGTAACAAAATTGATTAGTTTTTTAATATCTTTATTCCATACCCCGTTCCAGTTTCTGATAATTACATCTGCTGGTGTAATATCGTTCAGGGTATATTCTTTTATTGCATCAAGGTATTTTTCTTCCCCGTTATCCATTTCTATAAGCGATTTTTCGGCGATGTATAAAATTTCTTTTGCAATATCTTTTACAAAAAATTTCCCTATCTTTGCATTTAGTGCACTTTTTGGAACGTTATAGCGAAGCTCTGAAAAATCAGAGTATTCAAAATCTTTGAAAAGTTCTTCAATATCTTTTATTGCAGTGTGGTTATATAAAATCCCTTTATAAATTGCAAGAATTGAATATTGCAAGCCTTTACCTACACAGTCATGGTTTCTTATTTCAACAAAATTGCGAAGTCTGACTTCAGGAAAATAAAGGTTTGCATGTAATTTAAAATCATCGATATTGGCTTCAAAATCTTCAAAACCGTTTTCCATAAATTCTTCAAAAGTAACCTTGCCATTTAATGGTATTGCACCTGATTCTCTGTTTATAAATATCATTGGAGATTTTAGAACATAGTCAATATATTCTTCAAATGAAAATTTGTCATCAATTTGCCCGACAAATCCGCATCTGTCATTATCAGTATTTAGCCAACTCAGTGCCCTAAAACTTTTGTAGCCTGTTTCTACACCGCCTCGAATTGGCGAATTTGCAAACATCGCAGTCATAAATGGAACAAGTTTGTTTGCTATGCGGAATTTTTTAATCGCATCTTTTTCGCTTTCAAAATCAATACAGCATTGTATTCCTGCAGTTTCTCTCATCATGACATCTGACAAAATTCCCCAAAGATATTTTGCCATAATATGATAACGTTTTTTGGGTATAAGATGTATTGATTTGTTCGTTGATAAGGGTGAAACTCCATAGTTTAAAAGTGATATTCCTGATTTATTAAGGATTGGTTTCATCTGTTTATCAAGTTTATTAATTTTATTTTTTAATTTTTCAATTGTTTTTTCAGGCTTTATACTTAATTCAATTTGGCAGCCCGGCTCGAGGGTAATTGTATCGTGCTCTTGCTTCAGACCTATAATATTATAATCATCGGTTATGTAATCCCAATTTTCTTCTTTTGCAAACTCTCTTAAAAAATTGCAAATTCCAAATTCTGATGAATAATCAGCAGCCTTTGATGTTACTGAAAAAATTGGCAATCTCTCATATTCAATGCCGATTTGATGCTCTTCACAAGGTTTAAATCCGCATTCAAAGAGTTCTAAAAAATCTTTTTTATTTAATTTTTCTTTTGTTGTCAGGTTACTCACGTTTACCCCCTATTCAATTATAACATCCAC
>USJT01000030.1 GCA_900555175.1 uncultured bacterium | reverse complement strand
GCCATAACCTCCTTGACGGCGTTTTAATTCCTTGTTTATAAAATCAGGATTTATATCAAACCCTGCGGGTACTCCCTCTATTATTGCGGTTAAGCATTTGCCATGACTTTCTCCCGCTGTTAAAAATCTGAATTTATCGAGCATAATCCTTGTTTATTATTTTTTATTGGCATATTTCAAGAAAATTTGTTCTTTTGTTTGCATCAATTCTTCTGTAATTTGCCATTTACCGTTTATTTTCTTAACTACCATGTATGTTTTTAATTTGTAAGTTTCACCTTTAGGTTGTCTTAAAGAACTTACTTTGTAAGCACCGTTGCCAAGAGATTTTACAGACACATTAGTGTAAGTATTTTTGTAACCTCTCATTTTTGCACCTGCTTGACCTATTCTCATTTGTTTTATATAAGTTGCAGTATTTGTTGATACATTAACAAGTTCTCCGTTTGGTTTTACAACCTGTCTTATAATTTTTGCATTTGGAGAATACATTGTCGCAACTTTCGGGCTATAAGAATTAGCAGCAGCTACATAACTGTGAAAGAAGTTTACAGCCTCTTGAGCACTGTCTGCCAATGCTTGCAAACCTGTCATCATAAACATTGCAAATAACATTAATATAGATAATAATTTTTTCATTTTTTCCCTTTCTACAAACCAATCTTCCAATAATAGAACGATTTTTGTATAAAATTTGTTCATTTTAATTATATCATATAAACGCTGAATGTCATTAAACGAAGTATGTAGTAAAATTAGAATATGAATACACAGGTATTATCGGAATATTTGGATTTTTTAGAAATTGAAAAAGGTCTTGCTGAAAATACTCTTGAAGCATACAGGAGAGATTTAAGCGAATTTTTTGATTTTTGCTCGGATGAAGATATCAAAAATATTCAAAGAACAAAAGTTAATTCATATATCAGAAATCTGCATGAACGAAAGTATTCACCAACAAGCATTATGCGAAAAACTGCATCTCTTCGCGGATTTTTCAAATGGGCTTGTGCAAACGAGATTATAAAAACAAATCCAACTTTAACACTTGAGCAGCCGAAAGTTCCGCAAAAACTCCCTAAAGTTATGACTGTTGAAGAAATTAATACAATTTTAAACCAGAATTTGACTAAATTACACAGAGTAATAATAGAACTTTTATATGGTTGCGGACTCAGAGTTTCAGAGCTTGTTAATCTTAAAATAAATGATTATGACTTAAACGGAAAATATCTTGAATGTACAGGCAAAGGTTCAAAAGACAGACTTGTACCGTTGGGCAAAAAAGCAATAAAAGCGATAAAAGAATTTTTGCCCGAGCGTGATTACTATATGCAAAAATACAATTTGCAATTAAAATTTTTGCTCATAAATGAACATGGAAAACATGTTACAAGACAAGAGGTTTATACATTCATTCATGAACAGGGCAAAAAGTTGCACAAATCGATATCTCCGCACACACTTCGTCATACATTTGCTACACATTTACTTGAAAACGGCGCAGATTTAAGAGTTGTACAAGAGCTTTTAGGTCACAGTGACGTATCCACAACTCAATTGTATACACACATTAGCAAAAAGCGTCTTAAAGAAGTTTATTTTGCTATTAACGGATAAATTATTTTTACTCTAAACTATCCCAAAGCTTATTCATTGCCTGCATTTCATTTCTTGTTTTTACGTTATTTACTATTTGATTTATTACTGATTTATTGACATTTGTTAATTGGTATGAAAATTCAGAACTTTCATCTCCGCCAACTTTATGCGAAAGCTCATGAAGCGCTGTTTCTATAACATCACTGAAATTTGCAGTTTTTAAATAATTTCTATCCAACCAAAAGCCTTTTGAAACGGCATTATCAACTATTGCTTCCGCAATTGAATTTGAATACATCTTTTTATCTTTATCAGAAAATCTGTTAAACATATAGATACTTGTATTTATTTCATCATCAGTAAATTCATTTTCTTTCAATGATGGAGCTAATTTATTTAGTGCTTCTTTTATTATTAAAATTTTCTTTTTCTCAACATCATTTGGAACAACTGCTTCATGCGCTCTTGCTTCACCCATCAAGCCTGAAATAGTCTGCATTCCCAAATTAGAAAATTCCTTTTTACATATCTTATAACCTTTACTACGCAAATCATTTACTAATTCATTTGTTGCAGGAGAATATGCTACATATTTTTCAGGAAATTTTACATGTAAAATTGAACTATTTGTACCATTATTTAACATTCCTATAAAATCACTCAACATATAATCAATCGGTGTTAATAGCCTATATTCTTTATAATCCCAATATGGTTCAAGTGCTTTTATAAATTTTACTTTATCTGTATTAGACATTCTATTTTCACCTGCCAACCAAAATCCTAATTCTACAAAATCCGTACTGTTCAAAGATGTTCTGTCACGTGAAATATCTAAATATCTTTTAGGTGGTTTTTCTTTTATAAATAACGAAATCCCGTACAAACCATCATAATCTCTATTTACTTCAATCCTTTGACCTGCTATATAAAGACCACCTTTTTCACTTCTCGGTAATATTTTTACACCAATTAAATCATTTTCAAAATCAGGACATTTGAAATGAGTATTACCTGAATTATAAAAACGATTTATTGTAGTTCTCAAAGAATCCAACAATGTTTTATCTGAAGTTTCAAACTCCATATAATTTCCGTTAAAATTGTCAACTTTTTCTAGAGAATATGCCAAAACTTTTTTATCTGACAAATTGCCGTCAGCCAATTTATAAGTTACTTTCCAATTATCGGAAGCTATTTTTACATTATTGGCACCACCGTCTTTTAAAAGCTTTAATGTTGCCATTTTTAAACCTTCACCGTAATTTCCTGCAGCTTTTGCATCATAACGCTTTGAAGATTCTCCGATATAAATAGCTTTATCAGGTGTAAATGTAGATTTTCCTTCTATTCTAACCTTATATTTTTTATTTCTTGTCGGTTCAAAGTGGAATTTGACACCATCTAAAGTTTGACCATGACCGTCATAAAAATTCTGCAAAATATCACGCGATATTTTATCATTATTCCATTGAACTGATTGTGCATAACTTTCAGAAATATTTGTTAACTGATTTTCGACTGGTTTGAAATTTACAGACGGTGAATGAGAAATGTTCACATTAGGCAACATTGGAAGTTCATAATCAAAACTTCCGTCAGGTTTAATCTCAGGAATATCTAGTTTTTGAATATATTCGCGATTTGCTGTTCCGACATATTCTGGTAACGGTATTGAATCATGGAAAACAGGAGTATCTTTTTTCCCTATAATTGGCGGATTTTGAATATCATAACCGTAATCGCCGTTTTCAATCTTGTCTTTTATCGTATTTAATAAATGATCTCTTTGTTCTTTCGGAGCAACATCTCCTTCTAAAAGATCTGCAAAAGATTCTTTTGCTTCTTTAATCTCTTCTTTTAAACTCTTATTCAATTTAGAAAGAGTTTTGTTATTTTCTGTTAAATTTTTAACCATTTTTTTGGATTTGCTCAATTCTTTTATTGTAGCCCTTGAAAGTAAAGAACTAAAAGCACCTGCAAGTGCTATTCCAACTCCTGTTGCAATTCCAAGATAATTATTTAATTCTTCTTTGGTATATGTACTTTTTTGAGAAAATATTTTATTGTTTTTTTGTTTTTGTTTTTTAACTTTTTCTGATTGAAAATGTATATTATTGGGGTAAGCACTAATTGGAGTTATTTGCATTTTTACCTTTCTGTATATTTTTTTATTTTCTTTTTAAAATCCAAAAAGAAAAAATTTTGCTATTTTTTATAAAAAAGCAGATATAAATAAATATCTGCTTTTAGTTTACTATCTCAAACATTTTTGAAATTTTTATCTGATTTGAACGGGCATAATCAAGCATACATAATCTTCTTCGCTGTCAGGTCTGAACATTGTAGCTGAAAGTGGTGTGTTTAATCCGATTTTTACAATATCGGAATCTATGTTTTTCAAAGCTTCCAACACGTATTTATAGTTAAATGCAATAACAAGTTCTTCACCTGTATAATTAATGTCCAAACTTTCTTCTGACTTACCTGAATCAGGAGTATCAGCAGTCAATTTCAATGTATTCAGGCTAAATTCAAGTTTTACGATACTTGTTTTTTCGTTAACCATAATTGATACACGTTCCAATGCTGATATCATTTGTGCTACATTTACCAAAGCTTCTTTCGGACTTTCCTTTGGTATAAGCTGATTATATTTCGGGAATTGACCTTCCAACAATCTTGAAATTGTTGTTGTTCTTTCTGATTTAATTATTATTTTTGATTTTTCAGTGTATATCTTAACAGAATCTTCATCTATAAAACCGCTCATTTTTATAAATTCATTCAATGTTTTTGAAGGAATAATAAGCTGTTTTGCGTGATTGTCTTTGTTATCAATACTTTCACGAACTCTTGCAAGACGGTTTCCGTCAGTTGATGCGATTTCCATAACATTTTCCGAGATATCGCAAACAATACCTGATAAAAGGTTGCTTGTTTCATAGCTTGCAGCAGCAAAACCTGCTTGTTTTACAGCTTTAACAAACGGTCTTATTTCTATTTCAAAACCTTCATCTTCATTCAATTGAATATTTGAAAATTCTGGAGGAAATTCTGATGCTGAAATACCGATAATATCAAATTTTGAATTTTGACAAGTTATATTAACGGAAGTTTCACCCTCTGCCATTTCAAAAGTTATAAGTTTATCGCCTAACTTGGAAACTATTTCGTTGAGAGTCTTTGAAGGTAATGTGATTTTTCCTTCTTCTTCAACTTGAGCATCAACCAATGCTATAACTGTCAAATCCAAATCAGTAGCAACCAATTTTATTGTGCTTTTGTCAATTGTTTCTATTAAAATGTTCATCAAAACAGGTTGCAAAGCTTTGACAGATGTAGCTCTTTCAACAATTTTTATACCGTTATACAAATCTTCTTTTTTTACAACAAACTTCATAATTTTTACTCCCCATAAATTTTCTCTTATTATAATTTATTATATTTGTTAAAACTTTAAATAAAATAAAATTATACGAATTGTAACCTTTTTTAGTTTTGAACAATATTTTTCTTATTAATTATTATATTAATAAATATAATTATATATTTAATAATAATAATAAGCTCCAATTATTTGTAGAAAACTATTGAAAACCTTTGATATAATTGAATTTTTGATGTCGATAATTTTGTAGAAAAGTTTTTGAAAAATTTGTTGTTTTTGTAGAAAACTATATTTATATAAAAAGAATGTAGAAAACTCATGAGTTTTCTACATAAATAAAGGATTTTTTCTACTATGTTTCTACAATGTTAATTAAGGGGAGACTGATTTTTTCTTATGGAATATATTAGTAAACTTGTGCCAGCCGGTTTTGAAGAAATTGCCGACTTTATCAAATTTCAACTTGCTTGGTAATTTTTTTAGAGCAGGAAGCCATTTTGACTTAAATTTTACACCGCCGAAAACTAATGCACCTGCTGCGAGTGTTCCGAATAATATTTTTTTCCAGGTTGGGGTTGAATGTAGATTCTTTTTATCATCTTTGTCATATTGAAATTCATCAACCTTTGGTTGTGATAAATTAGGTGCGCTTGGAACAGGACCGTTAAACGGTGAGGGTTGATTTGATAAACTGCCAATATATCTTGGAGTTTGATTTGTTATATATGACGGTGCATCAAAGTCTAAACCACCTTTCATTGCCAATAAATCTAAATTATCAGACCAAGCAGGAGCCATTTTTTACCACCTTTTTTAAATAACCAAAATTTTATTATTCTACCTTACATTTATATAAAGTTTTTTTTATTGTAAAAATTGCTTTTTGTATGTTTATTTGTTAAATTTTGTAATATGAAAGAGATTTTAAAAGATTATAAATACCTGATTTTATTATGGTTATTGACAATTATAGGATTATTTTTTTATTGCGGACATTATTCAAATATATTGATAGACTTTGGGCGTGAAGTTTATTATCCTGAACAAATACTTCAGGGAAAAGTTTTGTTTAAGGATTTGTTTAACATTTACGGGCCATTGTCTTATCAAGTGAATGCTTTGTTATACAAGGTTTTTGGAATAAAATTGACAACACTATACGGTGCCGGGTGGATTTGTTCTCTTTTGGCAATTAGCGGAATATATTTGATTGCTCAAAAGTTTTTAAGCAAATTTACAAGCTTTTGTATCGGATTTTTTACGATTTGCGTTTGTGTTACGACAACAAGTATTTTTAGTTTTCATTTTCCATATTCTTGGGCTATTTTATACGGTTTAATTTCATTTTTATATTCATTGTATTTCCTTTTGAATTATTTGGATGATAAAAAAGATTTAAACCTTTGTATAAGTTCATTTTTAGCAGGTTGTTGTATTTCAAATAAGTATGATTTTATACTCTATGCATTTGTAATTTTGTACTTTATAGTTAAAGAAAAAAACTGGAAGGCTTTTTTAAGCTTTATATCAGCTCCTTTAATAAGTTATGGAATTCTCTTAATTCAGGGAATGAAGTTGTCCGATTTATTTAGGGAATTACAAATTGTTGGAGTAATGTCAAAGACTAAAACATTGACATTTTTTTATCAAAATGTAGGTGTTTATTTTCATTACAAAGCAATAATTACAGATATTGTGCTATTTCTAAAAAATGCAATTCCTTTTGGATTGATAGTTTACGGAGCATTACTGTTTGAAAAAAATAAATTAGGTTCTTCTATTGTATCAATAATCGGTTATTTTTTATTAATAATGTTGTTTTCTACCAATATAGTTGCATCTTTTGGTTTTTTACCGATTTTGCTTCTTATATTGACAGTAGTATGTTTCAAAAATTTAGATTTAAAACAAAAAACATTAGTAATCTCATCAATTCTTGTCAGTGCAAAGGTTTTTTGGTTATTACTTTTGACATTTTACGGAAATTATTATGTATCTGTAATATTGATATCAATTTTTGTTTTATTGCTTACATTATTACCGAAGAAATTAGAAAAAGTAATGAACATTTACCTTTTGATAACTACATTATGTTTATTAGTTGGAAACATTTATGCATATCAAAGTACTTTGGGGAACAAAATTCAAACAGAACGTGGATTTGTTTATACAAGTAAAAACTATTCTGAAAGCACAAATGATTTGATAAGCTTTATAAAAGAAAAAACAAAGCCAAGTGACAGGGTTGTAATTTTTCCGGAAGGAATGATGATTAATTTCTTAGCAGACAGAAAGGGCGATGATTATTATAATTCATTGATTCCTTTGTATGTAGAAACTTTTGGAGAAGATAGGATTATTCAATATTATAAAGAAAAAATGCCTGAATATATTGTTTTTAGCAATTTGAGTATGAAGGATTATTATTTTCAATATATTTGTAATGATTACGCATTAGGTTTTTGCGGTTTTGTAAGTCAAAATTATACACAAGAAGATGTTATTGATAAAGATTTCAGATATATAATATTTAAAAGAAAATAGGTTCATGATAAGATAAAAAAAGATAGAAAAAGCCAAAAGGAATAAGAAATGGAAAAGTTTTATTTAACAACAGCAATAGATTATGTAAACGGAGCTCCGCATATCGGTCATGCTTACGAAAAAATATTAACAGATATAATAGCAAGACATTACACTCAACGTTGTGATGATGTTTATTTTCTTACCGGAACTGATGAACACGGTATAAAAATTCAAAAAACAGCAGCCGAAAAAGGAATTACTCCAAAAGAATTGTGTGATGAAAATTCTCAAAAATTCAAAGATGCTTGGAAGGCTCTTGATATTGATTACACAAAATTTATAAGAACAACAGATGAAGATCACGAAAAAATTGTTCAACATATATTTGACAAGTTGTTGAAGCAGGGTGATATTTATAAAAATTCTTATGAAGGGTTATATTGTACAGGTTGTGAATGCTTTTTGAATGCAAAGGATTTGACAGAAGACGGACTTTGTCCTGACCACCTTAAAAAACCTGAAGTTGTTAAAGAAGAAAATTACTTTTTCAAACTTTCAAAATACAAAGATGAAATAATCAAATATATAAAAGAACATCCTGATTTTATAGTTCCTGCTTTCAGAGCAAACGAGGTTTTGAATCAGTTAGAAGATATCCAAGATATTTCGGTTTCTCGTGCAAAATCAAATGTAAAATGGGGAATTGATGTATTAGGTGATGATGATCAATCAATTTATGTATGGATTGATGCTTTATCAAACTATATAACAGCTTTAGGTTATGATACCGAAAAACCTTCTGAAAACTTTAAAAAATATTGGCCTTGCGATGTTCATGTAATCGGAAAAGATATATTAAAATTCCACAGCATATATTGGCCTGCATTTTTGTTAGCTTTAAAATTACCGTTGCCAAAACACATTTTTGCACATGGTTGGATTACGATAGATGAATCTAAGATGTCAAAATCATTGGGTAATGTAATATCTCCGACATCTGTTCTTGAAACATTCAAGCTCGAACATCCTGATGCTTTCAGATATTATATGGCAACATCTGCACCTTGCGGACGTGACGGAAACTATTCAGATGATGATTTTAAAGAAAAAGTTAATGCACATCTTGCAAACAGCATGGGAAATCTATTAAACAGAACTTTATCAATGCTTGTAAAATATTTTGACGGTGAAGTAAAAGAAGAATTCAAGGGAGAAAATCCTTTGGCTAAAAAAGCATTAGGTACTGTTCAAATTGTTAAAAATCATTTTGATAACTTTGAAATCGCAGAAGCAGGATTGGAAATTACATCACTTGTTGACACAACAAATAAATATGTTCAAGATACAGCTCCTTGGACATTAGCAAAAGAAGGCAAAATGGTAGAATGCGGTCAGGTATTGACAAATGTACTTGATGTAATGTGCATTATCGCATCTTTAATTTATCCTTATTGCCCGAATATTGCAAAATCTATGGCTTCTCAATTATCATTTGATTTAAAAACAAAATTGGATGATTTGACAGCAGATAATATAAAATGTGGAAAATTAATAGCTAAAGAAGATATAAAACCTGTATTTTTAAGATTGGATTCTGAATTGGCGGATAAATCTTCTAAAAAGCAATAATAAAAACGAAAATAACACATTATGTGTCATTCCGAACTCGTTTCGGAATCTCTAAATTACTAAAGACATTGAATT
>USJT01000029.1 GCA_900555175.1 uncultured bacterium | reverse complement strand
TGATACCAATTCTTCAATCGTGTTTGCCATAATATTAGTTTAGCATTAACACGAACATAAATCAAAAAAGTAGCTTAGTAGCTAATTGATTTAATAAGGTTCAATCATTATATTAATTATTATGAAAAACCTCTTATCCTCACAAGGAGCTCAAGATATCGTTTTTGTTAATAATGTCAGAGAACTTGCTAATGTGAAAGGTCTTGAGGATAAGAAGCTCTGTATTATTAAAACTGATTTTAAAGATATTAATGATATAAAAAATTTTTGTAAGTCTAACGAAAACCTTGAAGTTTGGCTTGCAACACGGGATATTTCAAGACAAAATGTTTTGAACGCAAATATTTGCGGTGCAAAAAATGTTATAGAATATCCTGTTCGGAAAGAAATTATTAGAGATTTTCTTAATACTACTAATAATAATAATTTTAAAGAGAAAAATAATAATAAGCATTCTGTAAGTAAAGAATATGAAAATATAAAGGGATTAAAAGTCTTGATTGTGGACGATAATCCCTTTAATACTGATTTGCTGAAAGAAATGTTGAAATCTTTAGGGTTAAATTTGAGTGTCTATCTTAAACCTAAAGAGGCGGCTCTCGTTGTTGAGCATGAAAAATTTGATTTGGCTTTATTAGATATTATGATGCCTGAAATGTCAGGGTATGAACTTGCACAAATTATGCAAAACAGTAAATTGAATCACAATACTCCGATAGTATTTATTTCTGCCTTGTCTGATGCTGAAAATAAGATTAAGGGTTTTAATTTAGGCTCGTATATTTATATAGAAAAGCCATTTAATGTAAAAGTAGTAAAATCTCAAATATGCAGTTTGTTAAATGCTTATAAAGAAAATTCCAACAAGGTTAAAGAAAATGACACATATCTTGCAATGATTACGCATGATATGAAAGGGCCTGTTCAGGCGGAAAAGTCTGCATTAAAGCTTTTGTTGAACAATTCATTCGGGGATATGAACGATGAGCAAAAGGAAATTCTGCAAGATTTGTTAAGCTCTACCGAGTATCTTGAGAATTTGGTTGTAAATATTTTGAGTAAATATAAATATGAAAACGGCAAAATTAAGATAAATAAGCAGGTTAATTCCTTTAAAAATCTTGTTAAAGAGTGTTGTGAGCAGGTTAAATATTTCGCCTCAGAAAAAAATATTGTCATAAAAATTGCTTATGAAACTAAAGTTGATAAACTATCTTTTGATTATAACGAGTTGAAAAGAGTAATGCATAATCTTTTGACTAATGCCGTAAAATACAGTTTTAAAAACAGTGAAATTTTTGTAAATATTTCAAGTAACAGAAAAAATTTATCAGTTTCAATAAAAAATTCGGGTTTTGGAGTAAAAATGAAACATCCTGATGAGGTTTTTGATAAATTTATTACTTTCGCAAAAGATAATAAAAGTGTTAATATCGGTTTAGGGCTTTATATTTCAAAGCAAATAATTTTGGCACATAACGGAACTATTAAATTTGAAAGCGTGCCTGAAAAATACACAAAAGTTGTTTTTACACTCCCGATTAAAAATGATAAGTAAGTCTTATAAAACTATTGTGTTGACCATTTTTTCGGGTCAAATTTCAAATCTTTTACGTTTAATTTTAGTGATTTTAGATAAGGTTCAAATTTTACTAAAAGTTGAGTTTTTCTAAGGGTTAATTCTTGTGCAACAATCGGATTTTCGCAGGCAATAACCATAATCCCGCCTGCCATCATAGAATATGGCTTTGATTTTTTGGCAAACTTTTCACCTGCAATTTTTCCCCAGAATTTGTAGAGATTATTTCGTGTTATTGCTTTTTTAATCTCTTTTTTCCCGAGCAATTCTTCAACAAGTGATTCAGTTGTTACAAAATCTGTATAGAGAACCTTTTTCATTTGAAACCGAACTTTTTTGTGCTATCATTAAGGAATGGATTGTTCTAAATTAAATGATATCATAAAATCGTCCAAAAATATATTGATAACTTCACACGTGAACCCTGACGGTGATACTTTAGGCTCAATGTGCGGATTGTATTCGGCAATTTTAGACAAATTCAAGAAAAAATGTGATATGGTTGCAATTTCTAAAGTGCCTGATGTTTATTCATATCTTCCGCATTTAAGTGAAGTTAAAGCTGTTGATGATGTTGACAAATCAAGAGAATATGACCTTGTTATAAATGTTGATGTTGCATCGATTGAAAGAATTTGTGATGCACAAATCCTTTTTGAAAAGGCAAAATTTACGGTTAATATTGACCATCATAAAACAAATAACGGTTATGCAAATTTGAATTATATTAACCCTGATGCAAGCTCAACAGGCGAAGTTTTGTTTAATTGCTTTAACAATATGGGATGGAATATAAATCTCGATGCCGCAATATGTTTATATACGGCAATTTTGACAGATACAGGTTCATTCAGGTTTGATAATACAAAGCCTTCAACTTTTGAAGCTGCATCAAAGCTTGTTGAAGTTGGTGTAAATCCTTCTGATATTTATAAAAAGGTTTATGAATCTGATTCTAAAACCCTTGTTATGTTTCAGGCTCATTGTATAAGTAAGGCAAAATTTTTGGAAGATAATAAGATTGCTTATACTTTAGTTTATAAAAAAGATATGGAAAAATTCTCCGCAGGTGACGATTGCATGGAGGGTTTGACAGAAAAATTGCGGGCAATTGTGACTACAAGAGTTGCTTTTGTTGCAAAAGAAATGAAATCAGGCGGGACAAAAATTTCTATGCGTAGCAAATTTGCTGATGTTGCAGAAATTTGTGAAGTTTTTGGTGTCGGAGGTCATAAGGATGTACCATAAAGGCTCCTGTTGAAGAAGCTGCCAAAAAAATAATTAATGAAATTAAGAAAAGAGAAATCTAAAAAAAGGTTTAAAAAAAAGTGGAATTTAAAGCTTTTGTAAGAGGTGTAAAAAGATTAATTATATCTGTTATAAAAAACGATTTTTACGGCATGGCCGCAGAAATGGGTTTTATGATGGTTATAGGTATTTTCCCTTTTATGCTCTTTTTGACTGCTGTATTCGGGTGGATGGGCAACAAGGATTTGATGGAGCCGATATTAAGATTCTTGGCAACATTTATGCCTCAGCAGGCTATGGATTTAGTTAAGACTGTTTTATCCGAAGCTATGATTTTTTCTCACGGTCGTATTATGGCGATTATGGGTTTTTGTGTAACTCTTGTTTTGTCTACAAATGCGGTTGCTGTTGTGCTTAAAGGTATGAACAGAGCTTATAAGGTTACGGAAACCAGAAACCTTATATATACAAGGGCTTTATCTTTATTAATGGTGTTTGTTGATACTATGGTTATGTTTTTGAGTATAAACTTAATCGTATTCGGTAAAGCTATTATAAATCTTATGGTAAGTCATTTTCACATGTCTGCGGGAGTTGCAATTACGCTTTTAACTCTGCGTTGGCCTGTGGCTTTTGCGGCTTTGTATTTAATGGCGTTTTTAAGTTATTACATATTGCCTGATTTGAGAGGAAATGACAGGTTTAAAAGAAAGAGTGCGATTCCGGGAACTTGGTTTTTCGTAACTTTTTGGTTAATAGGTTCTTGGGGATTTTCTGTTTACGTTAATAACTTAAAAACTTATAATATGGTTTACGGGACAATCGGGGCTTTTGCTGTATTAATGGTTTGGTTGTATTACACTTCCGTTTTAATTTTGATTGGTGCTGAGATAAATTCTCAGGTATATAACCAGCTTGAGCGTAAGGCACAAGAGATTAGAGATGATTTTGCAAGGCTTTCTGTTATCGATAAAATAGTTAATAAAGTTGTGAAAAAATCTGATGATAAAGATGAAAATAAAGCGGGTTAATTATGGTAAAGATTTTGGATTGCACTATTAGAGATGGCGGACATCTTAATAAGTGGAATTTTTCTGATGAATGTGTGTTGGAAACTTTAAAGGCTGCCGAAAATTCAGGGATTGATTATTTTGAAGCGGGTTATAATATGCCTGAATGTATTAAAGATAAATCTGACAGGCATAAAATTGGGGTAATGTTGGATGCTAAAGATATTCATCCTGTGTCAAAGAAAGCTGATTTTGTCAGGGTTGCTTGTTATCCCAATCAGATTAGAACAGGGATTGAGGCGGTTGTTGATTTTAAAAATCAGGGGTTTGAAGTTTTTCTTCATCTTATGACGGCTGATAAATTTGAAGAATACGAGCTTTTGAAAAATTGGAGTGATAAAGAGATTTTGACTTCAATATATTTTGCGGACAGTTTCGGAGCTTTTATGCCGAGTGATGTTGAATTGATTTATAAAAAGCTTCAGGATTGCGGGTTTGAGCGTATAAGTTTTCATGCTCATAACAATTTGCAGCTTGCGTTTACAAATACTATCAAGGCAATTGAGCTTGGGGCATATAGTGTTGATGCAACTGTTTTCGGTATGGGACGTGGCGGCGGAAATCTTCCTGTTGAAGTTTTGTTGAAGTATCTGGGAAAAGAAAATTCTTGCTATTTGGATTTGATAGAAAAATATTACGTTGATTTATCTAAGAAGAATATTTGGGGATACAACTACAATTCTTTAATCAGCGGTTTGAAAAATATTCATCCTTAGCTAATAAAAGATTAAGTCAAGCGATTGTATGATGCTTAACGAGCTTAGAACATTTATAATTTTTTTAAAATGAGGATTATCAGATGCTTTTAACAGACCATGTTCAAGCGATTATAAAATCGGCAAAATCTATTGTAGTGGCTCGTAATTATCCGGAACTTGCTCCTGAACATTTGATGCTAGCTTTAATGCTGGATCAAAATGACTTGCCTAAAATTCTTTTTGAAAGAGTAGGGTTAGATAACCCTGAAATTGTTGACAGATTAAACAATTATGTTTCAAAGCGCGCATATTTTGCTCGCGGGAAATTTTCAGATGTCAGATTTTCAACAGATACAATAATTTTGATGAAAGTTGCACAAGAAGAAGCTGAAAAACACGGAGATGAGCAGGTTAGTATAGAGCATTTGATGCTTGCTTTATTCAGAATTGATAACAAAACCTTAAATCATTTGTGGGAGCAATCAGGGATAAATAGGCTTGAGCTTTACGAAAATATGACAAAAGAGGTTAATAATATCGTTAATGTTGAGGAAACTCAAGATGAGAATGGAAATTCCTCAGAGGCTAAAGATTCTCAAAATAAAACTTCTCAAAGCAAATTGTCTAAAACTTCAAGTCCTAAAGAAGATAAGAAAAATGAAGCTCTTTTGAAATACACAACTGATTTAACAGAGCTTGCAAAGCAAAACAAGCTTGACCCTGTTATAGGCAGAGATAAAGAAATTCGCCGTACAATACAAATTTTGAACAGACGCTCAAAAAACAATCCTGTTATAATCGGTGAACCGGGTGTTGGAAAAACGGCAGTTGTAGAAGGTTTGGCTCAAAGAATTGTATCTGGAGATGTTCCTGAAAGTTTGAGAAATGACAAAATTTTATCTCTTGATTTAGGTGCATTACTTGCCGGTGCATCATACAGAGGTGAATTTGAAGAACGCCTGAAAGCAGTGCTTAAAGGCATTGAAGAAAAATCCGATGATTTAATGCTATTTATAGATGAAATTCATACGATTATGGGCGCAGGCTCTGCAGAAGGTTCCGCAGATGCGGGAAACCTTTTAAAACCTATGCTTGCAAGAGGCGGAATAAGAGTTCTTGGAGCTACAACTATTGATGAATATCGTCAATATATAGAAAAAGATAAAGCTATGGAAAGACGTTTTCAGCCTGTTATGGTTGAAGAACCTTCTGTTGAAACAACAATTACGATTTTACGCGGGTTAAAGGATAAATATGAAGGTTATCATGGCGTAAAGATTACTGATAATGCGCTTGTTGCAGCGGTTAAGCTTTCTAAAAGATATATAGCAGACAGGCATCTTCCTGATAAAGCAATTGACTTACTTGATGAGGCTGCATCAGCTTTGAGAATTGAAATTGATACAATGCCTGAAGAAATTGACGGGTTTATAAGAGAAAAAATGCAGCTTGAATTGAATAGAAAAGCTCTTGAAAAAGAAGAAGATGCTGATTCTCAGAAAAAACTTGAAAAAATTACTAAAAAAATATCTGATTTAGAACTTAAAATTGGTAAGTTGAAAGATCAATGGTTAAAAGAAAAGAAAATTATCGATTCTTATGCAGCCGTAAAACGTAATATTGAAAAACTGAAAGCTCAAATAGAATTAAATAAGAAAAATCCGACAATGGCAGCATCTCTCGAGGTAAAATACAGCCAAATGTTGGATATGGAAAAGAAATTAAAAGAAATTCAAAAGCAGGCAGGTAAAAAACGTCTTTTGAAAGAAGAAGTTGATGAGGATGATATTGCAGCAATTGTTGCCAAATGGACAGGTATTCCTGTTACACGTTTGATGGAGGATGAATCCAAAAAATTGATTGGCATGGAACAAATTATGCATGAACGTGTTATCGGACAGAATGAAGCAGTTACAAAAATTGCGAATGCAATTCGTTTGTCCCGTTCAGGTTTGCGTGATCCGAAACGTCCTATCGGAACTTTTCTTTTCCTTGGACCGACAGGTGTTGGTAAAACTGAACTTGGCAAAACGCTTGCTTATATCTTGTTTAACAATGAAGATGCCCTTGTACGTATTGACATGTCTGAATTTATGGAAAAATCCGCAATTTCAAGACTTGTCGGTGCAAGCACCTCCAGGATATGTAGGATATGAAGAAGGCGGACAATTAACAGAAGCTGTCAGACGAAAACCTTATTCCGTTGTACTTTTCGATGAGGTTGAAAAGGCTCACCCTGATATTTTCAATTTAATGCTTCAAATGTTTGATGACGGACGTCTGACAGACGGGCAAGGCAGGCTTGTTGATTTTAAAAATACCGTAATTATTATGACAAGCAATCTTGGAAGTGAAATTATCCTTGATAAAAATTTGTCTGAAGATGAGAAAAAAGAACAACTTAATCAAGCATTAAAACAAAAATTCAAACCTGAATTTTTGAACAGAATTGATGAAATAATCATGTTTGATGCCCTAACCTTAAAAGAACTAACAGGGATTGTTGATATTCAAACAAATTCACTCAAAAAACGTTTGTTAGATCAAGATATTGAGCTTGAAATTACTCAAAGTGCAAAAGATTATCTTGCAAATGAGGGTTACGAACCTCTGTATGGTGCAAGACCTCTAAAACGAGTAATAAGACAACTTGTTGAAATCCCTATGTCAATGAAAATTCTTGAAGGAGAATTTGTTAAAGGTGACAAGATTTTGTTAGATTGTAAAAATAACAACTTAGTTTTTCAAAAACAGTAATATACACCATTTGAATGAGATTTTAACAAAATAAGAAAGTTTTTGAATATTTAGTCCGTATAAAAAATTATTAGATATGAAAAACATTCGTTTTTCATACCTCCTCCCCAAGTCTGGTAGCCGTTCTTACTAAAGAATGGCTTTTTTTTATTTCAAAAAAATGGCGTTGCAGGCTAAATAATCTATGACAAGACAAGTTCATGCTTTTGCCTTTGTAGTTAAGTTGAGCGGTACGCTTACTTTAGCCATGACAAGATAAGTTTCTGCCAAAGCCTGTGTTGTGGGTTAAGCGGCACGCTTATTGGACTTGCATGTCCTTTTCAAATCCAAATAAAGAACTAACTGATTCATCATCATGGATTCTTGCAATAGCTGTTCCAAGTAATGGCGCAACAGATAATTGTTTAATGTTTGGAGGCATTTTGTCCATATCCAAAGGAATTGTATTTGTTACGATACATTCTTTAATCGGTGCATTTGCAAGTCTTTCAATAGCAGGACCTGAAAATACCGGATGTACTGCACAAACATAAATATCTTTAGCACCTTCTTTTTTCAAAAGTTTAGATGCTTCGCATATTGTGCCTGCTGTGTCGATAATATCATCAAACATTACACAAATTTTATCTTTAACATCTCCGATAACGTGTGATGCAATAGCTTCGTTGTGTTTGTCACGGCGTTTGTCAATAATTGCAAGTGCACAACCGATAGCTTTTGAAAAATGTCTTGTTCTTTGAACACCGCCTGTGTCAGGGCTTACTGCAACCATGTCATCAGGGTTTATATTTAAACTTTTAATATAATTTGTAAGAATAGAAGTCGCAAAAATGTGATCAACAAGAATATTGAAAAATCCTTGAATTTGTCCGGTGTGCAAATCCATTGCAAGAACTCTGTCAGCGCCTGCAGTAGTCAATAAATCAGCAACAAGTTTTGCGGTAATTGCTTCACGTCCTGAAGTTTTTCTATCTTGTCTTGCATAGCCGTAATATGGAATAACAGCCGTAATTGTTTTTGCACTGGCACGTTTAAATGCGTCAATAATGATTAAAAGTTCCATCAAATTTTCATTTACTGGGTTGCATAACGGTTGAATGATAAAAACATCATCCCCTCTAACGCTTTCTTTAACTTGAACATAAATTTCGCCGTCAGCAAAATTTTTCACAACCATAGGCCCGATTGAAGTGCCTAAATAATCAGCAATTTCTTGCGCAAGTTTTGTATTCGCACGCCCTGCAAACAATTTAATATCATGAGTCGGATTAATTGTCCGTTCTAACTGAGGGAATGTCATTTCTGCAACCATTTTAATTCCTTTCAATATTTTTGATGCAATATAATTATATAATTTTAAGCTTTTTGGCTCAATATTATTTTAAGTAATATTAAAATAAAAATCGGACATGAAAATTTTTGACATCAAAAAATGAAATTATTTCTAAAAAATAATAAATTATTTTTCAATAAGCGAAAACCCTTTTGGGAGTTGTTCTTCAACGAGTTTAATTAAATCTGAAGTTTTTATATTAAGAGCTTCTGCGATTTTGAATAGTGTTGTGAGCTGCGGATCTTTAATCCCTCTTTCAACCGTGCTGATTATGGAAATCGAGATATCGTTTTCGCTTGCCATTAAAAATTGACTTTTTTCTCCTCTTAGTTTTCTAACATTTTTCCCAAGAGTTTTCATTATTAAATTTTTACGTTTATCATTTTGCATTTCCATATATATTACAATTTATTAGTTTTAATCGCTTTCACGAACGGGATAATATAAAAAGACAGATTGTTAATTTTTGGTTAAAAAAACAGGAAATGATATAAAAACGAGTGATAATATAAATGTAGTTAATGAGATATTAATTGAAAGGAAGTGTTAGATATGAAATTTTTAGTTAG
>USJT01000028.1 GCA_900555175.1 uncultured bacterium | reverse complement strand
TATAATATGCTGATTTTTTTTTTGCAAGTGGGTAATTTGTTTTTTTTGTGAAAATCTGTAAATTATTTATGTTTTTATAGCAATTTTTATTTTTATGGTAGTTATTCCTGGTATGAATAGTGTGTCTAATAATATTAATTTTACTGCTAGATGCCCTCAGGTTAGGGATGCTCAATGGGTTTGTCATGTCGTAAATACAGCGTTCCCGCATGTTTCTTCTACCAGATTGAGTGCTCCAATGTACAAACTAAAGTCTGAAAATGAAAATCTTTATAATAGGTTTGTGTCTAAAAATATTTTGGGGGTGTATATACCTTATAATTATGATGAATTAAAACTTTTATCTTTGTTTAAGTGGCAAAAACGTTTGGTTGATAAACTTAACAGTGTGAGAAAAGATTGGCAAACAGGTGTCCATAAGAGTTCTAAATTGGTTGATAATGTTATAAATCAACTAAAATTTGATAAATTAGGTAATTGTGGTGAAGATGCTCTACTTTCAGAAGCTATTTTGAAAATTAATGGCGTTAAAAACTCTTATACTGCAAATTTAATTACTGATAATTCAAAAATTGATCATAGCGTTTGCGTTTTTAATCGGGATGGCTCAAAGTTTGATGGTAAAGTTACTAAAAATACTATAATCATTGATCCTTGGATTGGAACTGCTGATTTTGCACAAAATATGTTTTTGAAATATAAAAGTCTTGCTAATAAATATTTCTTTAATATTGATGATAAATCAAAATTAGGTTTAACTAATATTAAAAGTTTAAATTTATCAGGTAAAGATACTTTTTTGTTAGCACTGAAGCATGGTAAATTAGTTTATCCTGGTGTGACAAGAGAATTTATGCAATAAAAAAGAACTTCTCAATTTTTGAGAAGCTCTTTTTTATATGTTTGAATTTTATTTATATAATGGTGCAAGCTTTGCTGATTGTTGAGGAATAACTCCTTCTTCTATTGATTGGTAAACTCTATAATCAATTTGTGGGAAGCAGTTATCAATGTCTTCAATCTCTTTAAGTTTAGCATCATCAATATTTCCGCTTTCAATCATATCGCAAATTGTTTCAAATCTGTCAACATGTTCTCTAAATCTGTCTGTCGCATAATCTTTAGCCTGCCATGTTGTAATCAAGAATGGCCAGTCTGAACTTTGTAATAACAGATTTTCTCTTGCCATTTGATTTAGTGCTCTGTGAAGAAGTTTATCTTGCGGAATTTCAGGATATTTATCAGCAATAGCATTAATCCTTTTTTCACAAGCATGGATTATTGGCCACATCCATTCTGTTAAATGGTTGTTCCATACATAGAAGTGTCCGCCTTGTCCCCAAGAACTTTCAGGAATTTGGATTGCTTCTTTTGGCGGATATTTGTGAATATATTCACCGGCAGTCATTCTTTCAACTTCAGGTAAGTATGTTGCGAATTTTTTAATTACTTGTTTAATAAATTCAACACCTTCAAACCACCAGTGTCCGAATAATTCTGTATCGAATGATACCATTACAAGTCCTTCTTTACCTGTTGCTTTTTTGTAATCATTTAGCATGTGATAAATTAGAGTTGTATAGTGATCAGAGTTTTCGTTAACTTTGTTTAATGCTAATACAGGATCATAAAGCATTTTGTCCCCTAAATCTGTTGTTGGGGAAGTTATCCTCCAGTAATGCATACCTGATTTGTCATCTTTTTTGTGGAATTCTCTATATACGCCATCACCGGGATAACCGTCAGCAGCTGACCAAACTTGATATCCTGCTCTGTCATTTCTACCCATTACTGCAACTTGTGCATCAGGTAACCAGTAAGCAGAATAAGTGTCATATCCTGTTGCCGGACGATCAGGTAGCGGAATGTATTCGATATTTCCGTAAACACCGATTACACGTCTGTTTCCGATAGAATTTCCACCTTCGATAACGTGTGATTCAGTAAAGAAATATTCAATTCCGTTATTTTGTAATGTTACTTCGATTGCAGGTCTCCAATGTTTTTTGCCATCTTTGCCTACGTATTCGTAACCTTGTCTGTATGCACATTCAGGAAGCCAGCAGCCGCATGCTTTTTTGCCAAACAATCTTTTTGTTGTGTCAGAGCCGATTTTGAATTGAGCATTCAAGTTGCTGTCTGTTGCAAGTAATGGAGAAAATCCATGTGTTGCACCGGAGGTTGTAATTTCAATACATCCTAAGTCTTGAAATTTTTTAAATTGGGCAATTAAGTCCATTCCGTATTTATTTACAAATGCATCTTTGATATTAGAGAACCAATCAAAATAATATTTTGCAAGGTATTTCAAGTGTTGTGAATGAGGGACTTTTGGATCAGGATATCTGTCTAAATCTTTAGATACCTGAGCGATTCTTGAATCAAGATATTTAACGAAGCCAAGTTTCAAGTGTTCATCGTTAAGCTGTTCTGCAAGAATCGGGGTAATGCCCACGGTTAACTTTGCTTTAATACCTTCATCATACAGTTCGGAGATAGCATTCAATAATGGAATGTATGTTTCTGCCATACATTCATAAAGATTTTCTTCCCCAAAAGGCCACATACCGGCTTTTCTGTAATAAGGAAGGTGGCTGTGTAACATAAATACGAATTGTCCTACTGACATTTTTGCCTCCATATCTCTTATTTAAACGAATTATTATATAACTATAATTCTTACTTATATATTATTTATACCACAAATGGTTAAAAAATATAATCCTTAAGAACTAATTCTAGTGTATAATGTTACAATTTTTAACAGTAAAAAATACACTTAATACTACAAACATAACAATAGCAAGCACAACGCCTGATTTTAAAAACTTAACAAAGATTTTTATATGTATTGCAAATTAATATTTTTTTGTTTATTATAACTATGCTCACATCCTCAAATGTGTCCGAAGTCATTAATCGGACGTAAGAGTAAAGAAAGGCAAAATAAAATGGCAAATATTAAATCTGCTAAAAAAAGAGTACTTATCGCTGAAAGAAACAGAGTTAAAAACGTAGCTTTCAGAACTTCTATTAAAACAGCTGTTAAAAAAGTTTTAGAACTTGCTAAGGCTGATGATAAAGAAGCTTTAAATAAAGCTATGTCAAAAGCATATCAATTATGTGATAAAGCTGTTTCAAAAGGTATTTTACATAAAAATACTGCAGCTAGAAAAAAATCAAGATTAACTCTTGCTGTAAATAAATTACAAGCAAAATAATCCGCTGATTAAAATTTATAAAAAGAGTTATATATAAATATTATATATAACTCTTTTTATTGGCTTAATTTTTATTAATAAAAGTTCACAAAAAATATTTGTATTTATTGCGGCTTTATGAAAAAAGTGTTAAAATATAGATATGGTTTTCGCTGCTCTTTTATTATTTATTTTAGTATTGTTGGTTTCATTTATAATTTATCTTTTTTGCAAAAAAGTTATTTATAAATTGAATAAACGTGTGCTTGCAAGAAATATTGCACTTCTTAAAAATTCAAAGGAATTGGCAGATTATAAAAATTTGTCTGAAGAAGAAATCAGGGAGAAACTTATAATTCCGTTTTTTCTTATTCTCGGGTATAATACTTTTGACAGACGAGAATTTGTGAGAACTCAGGGACGTGCTTTTGTCGAACCTGATTATATTACTAAAAAATGGGATAACAGCAGACTTTGCAAACGTTCATTGTATATCAAGTTTGAAAAATTTTCTGATGAAGCTGTTGATTTGAAAAATAAAGTTTATAACGATAATAAAATGCAGGGAGCTAATATTGATGAATTAATGAATAAACTTTATTTTAACGGTGAATATTATGTTTTAACAAACGGATATTTATATATGTTTTTCAATAAGCATTATGTTTTCGGAAGTAAGAAATTTGAATTTTGCTTTGATGTAAGAAGTTTTAGCAAAAAAGATATTGCAAAACTTGCATATTTCACAAAACAGTATATGTTTTTGCAGATTTCCGATATTTATAGAGTATAGATGTAATTTTCATTAATATTATGTAAAGATATTGGTAATTAGATATTTATTGAGTATAATTATTTTATTACAGGATATTTTTAGTAAGAAAGATAATTATGCAGGATAATTTTGAAAGAAAACCAATAAAAAATATAGATTTTAATATTGATTTAGCTCAAAGTTTCGGAATTTATAAAAATAATTCTGAATTTGATTTGTTGGATTATGCAAGCTCTGTGAATGTTTCATGCGGGTTCCATGCAGGTGATCCTTTAACGATAAAAAATGCACTTATGAAGGCGAAAGAAAAAAATGTTGTTGTAGGTGCACATATCGGATTCAATGATATTCAAGGTTTTGGGTATCGTGATATGGATTTGGATGAAGATGAAATTGAAGCTGTTGTTATTTATCAGGTTGGAGCTTTGATGTCATTTGCTAAATCTATGCATTTGGAAATTGAACATGTAAGACCGCATGGTGCTATGTATAAAAGATGTGCAACTGATTTTTCATTTGCTTGTTCTGTTGCAAAAGCTGTTCAAAAATGTTCAAAATGGCTTGTTTACTATGGAGCTGCAGGCGAAATTACAGAAAAGACAGGCGAACTTATTAATATTCCTGTTGCACAAGAAATTTGTTTAGAAAAAATGTATAATGTTGACGGTACTGTTAATACTGTTGCTAAAGACAGTGAAAATACAGAAATGGAAATTTCAAGGTTAAAACAGTTGTTAGCAGCATCTCAAGTTTCAAATATCGAAGGTGGCAAAACTGTTGTTACTGCTGACACAATTCACTTTACAAACAGATTGTCAAATTCATTAGATTTAATTAAGCAGGCTTATGCAATTATAAAACCTGTTCCTGTAAATTATAAAAATGCTTGTTTATCAGGCTGGGTAGAATAGTAAAATAATAAATAGTTAATAGGGGTAGATTATAAAGTGATTAAAAATTTTAGAAAAAACGTAAAAATTCCTCAAGATGTTAGATGGTTAATGCCTGGATTACAGGTAAAAAGATGGTTCGCGCTAATATTTTTGGGCGCAGTTTTGATGACTTTCGGGGTTTTGATATTGTTCGATATAAAACCTGTTTTTTACACTATGGAATTTATACGTAATATCGCTATGAAGGTGTCAACAGAATGGATTGCATTTGCAGCTGTTATGTTTGGCGCAGGATTGTTCTTTAAGGGTTGGCAAAAGACAAATTTGTCAATGCTTGATGGACGTGATAATCAATCTTTACTTGAAAGTTTATATCGAAGAAGAAAACTTAACAGAGGACCTAAAATTGTTGCTGTTGGCGGTGGTACAGGTCTATCAATGTTGTTAAGAGGAATAAAAAATATAACAAATAATGTTACTGCTGTTGTTACTGTTGGTGATGACGGCGGAAGTTCAGGAAGATTAAGAGAAGAAATGGGTGTATTACCTCCCGGAGATATCAGAAATTGTATTGCAGCTTTGGCTGATGATGAAGATTTGGTAACAAAATTATTCCAATATAGATTTAAAACAGGTGAAGGTTTGGAAGGTCACAGCTTTGGTAATTTATTCCTTACGGCATTGTGTTCTATCACAGGTGATATGGTTCGTGCCGTAAAAGAATCTTCAAATGTTTTATCAATTCGTGGCAGGGTTTTACCTTCTACTCTTGATGATATGAAGCTTGTTGCCGAAATGCAAGACGGTAGAATTATTCACGGAGAATCAAATATCCCTGAAGCTCATGGTAAAATTAAAAGATTGTTTACAGATCCTCAAAATTGTCGTGCTTTACCTGATGTAATTTCTGCAATCAGAGATGCAGAATTGATTATTTTGGGACCTGGAAGCTTATATACAAGTGTTATTCCAAACCTTTTGATAAAAGAAATTGCTCATGAAATTGCAAAATCAAATGCAAAGAAAATTTATGTATGTAATATCATGACTCAGCCGGGAGAAACTGACGGGTATAGCGTTTGTGATCATATTAACGCAATTATGAAACATGCAGGTAGCAAAAATGTTATAGAAGCTGTTTTGGTAAATGATTTTATGCCTTCAAATTTAGCTAAAAAATATCAATTATCAGGTTCTTATCCTGTAAAATTAGATTTCGATAATTTGAAAAAACTGGGTGTAAAACTTGTAACAAGAAAACTTATTGAAGATAACAATGAAGGACTTGTAAGACATAGCTCAAACCGTGTTGCAAGAGCAATATATTATTGGTTTAGAAAAGAACAAAAAAGTGAAAAGGGCGGAATATTCCCATCATCTCATAAGAATTCTAAAAACAAGGCTGTGATTTATAATGGTTAAGAAAATTACTGTTAACACTATAAGAAAATATAAAGAAAATGGTGAAAAGTTCTCGGTTTTAACCGCTTATGATTATTCTACGGCTAAATATATTGACGAAGCAGGAATTGATATTGTTTTAATAGGTGACAGTTTGGCGATGGTTGCTTTAGGATATGAAACAACTCATTCTGTCGGTGTTGATGAAATGATGATATTTACCAGAGCTGTTGCAAAAGGTGTTAATCATGCAATGGTTGTGACGGATATGCCTTTTTTAAGCTATCACACTGATATTGCATCTGCTGTTAAAAATTGCGGAGAGATGATAAAAGTTGGAGCAAATGCTGTAAAAATTGAAGGGTTCAGCGATTATATCCTTGATGTTATGAAGCGTTTGATAGCTTCTGGAATTCCTGTTATGGGGCATTTAGGTTTTACTCCTCAATTTATAAATACTTTAGGTGGTTATAAAATTCAGGGAAAAACTCAGGATGCAACTGAAGAATTGTTAAGACAGGCAAAAGAATTGGAAAAGGTTGGAGTATTTTCAATTGTTCTTGAGATGGTTCCTCAAGAAAGTGCAAAATATATTACGGAAAATTTATCTGTTCCGACAATTTCTTGTGGCGCAGGGAAATATTGTGATGCGCAAGTTCTTGTATCTGATGATGTGTTTGGCAAATTCTCGGATTTCAAACCTAAGTTTGCAAGAAAATACGGTGATATGAAATCTTTAATTTTTAATTGCGCTAAACAATTTAATGATGATGTTAAATCAGGCAAGTTCCCTGACGAAAGTGAAATTTTTTAAAATATTAATCTCTGATATTTAAAGTTTTGCAGATTGGTGAATTGAGTAAAATCTTTTTGTAATTCTTGTTTTACAAAATTATAAAATTAAGCCAATGCCTCTTTTTTATGTTATAATTTTGTTTGAGAAAGAGAGTGATATTATGTTAGTTCATACAATAGCTGAAGTTAGAGAAAAGATTAAAGAATGGAAAAAAGAAGGACTTACAATTGGTTTGGTTCCTACTATGGGAGCTTTACATAACGGACATTTAAGTCTTATTAAAAAAAGTGTTGCAAGATGCGACAGAACTGTCGTTTCTGTTTTTGTAAACCCTATACAATTTTGCCCCGGTGAAGATTTAGACAAATATCCGAGAACACTTGATGCAGATGAAAAACTTTGTAGTGATGCAGGCGTTGATATTGTTTTTGCACCTTCACCTAAAGAAATGTATGGGGAAGGTCATATCCTTTCAAATGATTTCTTAACTTATGTTATTCCACCATTTTTCTATGTTAATAAATTGTGCGGAAAATCTCGTGTAGGCCATTTTGATGGGGTTTGTACGGTTGTAAATAAGTTGTTTAATATTGTGCAGCCTGATTTTGCATTCTTTGGAGAAAAAGACAGACAACAATTGATTATTTTGAAAAAAATGGTTAAGGATTTGAATATTCCTATTGAAATTATTCCTTGTCCGATTGTTAGGGAAGAAAGCGGTTTGGCTTTGTCTTCAAGAAACAAGTATTTATCTGCAGAGGCAAAAGTCGATGCTCTTGCTTTAAGCAAAATTTTATTCAATATAAAAGCTTGTTACGACAAAGGAATAACTGATGTAAAAGCTTTAACGGAAACTGCTTATTCATTTTTAAATAAAAATCATTCTCTTGAATATCTTGAATTTAGAGATGCGGATAATTTGGAAGAAAAAGAAGTCGCTGATGATAATACTATTGTATTTATTGCAGTGAAAATAGGTAATGTAAGATTAATAGATAACATAGCATTAGCATGAGGTTTAGATGATTTCTATATATAAATTTATATCAAGAATGATAAACAGCTTTATAAATATTCTGTTTGTAGTCCAAATAGCTTTGATGATACTTGTATTTTTGACTGCAACATATTGGTTTTTAAACTTGTTGGATATAAGTGCATTTTCATTTGCCGAACCAATCGCTAATGCTGTATCTGATTTTGTCAAAATATTTTATAATCAATCGGTTAGCGTTGGTGGAGTATTTATAGACGGCTCTTTGCTATTGTTTGATATAATTGCTATTGTTGTTGTTTTTGCTATTGCAAAGTTAAAATATCAATGTCATCGTGCAATTGAATCTTTAAAGATTTTAATAGATGGATGTGAAGAAAAAAAAGAAGAACAATTTAATAAAGAATTGCAAAAAGAAGTTGAGGCAAGTATTAGAAAATGCAATAATGTTGCAATTCTTGTTCAATTTAAAGCGAAAAATATGATGGTAGATTCTTGCTGGGGCGGAGATGCTGAAGCAGGAGTTAAAGAAAAAGAAGAAGAAGCTTTTAAAACATTTTTTGCATCTATTAAAAATTTGACGGAATGTAAGTTTGCAAAATCCGGTGACAAGATGTTAATCATGTTAGACAATTTTTCTGCAGTTGATAATGTTTTACATTTTGTGGAATTAGCTGTAAATCGAATAAGAGTAAATATGCGCAAGAAAAGATGGCTTTTAATTGCTTATATATCAGTTGATGTATTTGATAATAATACGAATTTTAAAGTTGATGTATATCCTTTGCTTGAAAAATTATTGACTCTAAAAATTCAAAATGAGCCTGTATGTTTAGGAAATTTTTGTATGCGTTATGAGTTGATGCGAGAACCAATGTACAAACCATTTTTAAGAGGCTCTTATAATATAATTGATCAAAACTGTGAAATATGGTCATTGGTTAAGAAAAATTAACAGCCCTATTGATTTTTTTGAATATTTAAAGTAATATTAATTTTGTAAACCGCAGACAGTTAGCGGGGGTGGGTAAAATCATTACAAATGATGAATCCCACTGTGATAAGTAAAATTGTTGCAGTCCCCTTAATACACCAGCTAACCGAGGTGAAACAGTCGAAATATAAAATATAGATTTGTTCACTTGTGAGATTTTGCGGTCCGATATTGGAAAAGCGAAATCTTTTTTAGTATTCGGGAAAATA
>USJT01000027.1 GCA_900555175.1 uncultured bacterium | reverse complement strand
ACTGTATAAGAACAGACAATGATGAAATCAGTTCATTACTAAACAGACACTTTGACAGCTATTTCCCAGAAGCAGCATATTGGGAAGATATGGATAAATTTTCAATGCCGGTAGAAATTTCAGATAAAGGTCGTGATTATGAAGTAAAAGCAGAACTTCCTGGCGTAAAGAAAGAAGATTTAGATATTGATATTGATAAAAATTATATAGTAATCAATGCAAAGAAAGAAGAAGAAAAATCTGAAGACGAAAAAGCATATAAAAAATCAGAATTCAGATATGGAGAATTTTCAAGAACAGTATATTTCCCGGACGAAATAGATGTCGATAAAACAGAAGCTAAATTGGAACATGGTGTATTAAAAGTACACGCACCAAAGAAATATGCAGAAAAAGATGCTAAAAAGAAATTGTCAGTAAAATAATAAAATAAGCATCAAAAACAGATATAAAAAGGGACGGAAAAAAATCCGTTCCTTTTTTGTGTAATAAATGCTTGATTTTAAAAAATGTTCATGCTACATTTAATTTTGCAGACGTTAAGGGCTGCTAGCTCAGGTGGTTAGAGCGCACCCCTGATAAGGGTGAGGTCGGTGGTTCGAGTCCACTGCGGCCCACCATTTCGAACAAATCGAACTTGGTGAAACACATTCAAATGAGCCTTCGGGCTCTTTTTTAATGCCTTTAAGACATTCTTCCTTAGTATTTTCAATGGTTTTGGCGAATTCGTCATAGCCATATTCCTCAATGCCTTGTTTTGCAAGTCTAATTAGCTTCGCAAGTGTCGCAAACGGTTCAGCAAATGACATTTTGACTTTTTTGTCTTTCACTGTAACAGATGAATAGGTCTGTCGAACTAATTGAGCAATCATTTCGGGAGACAATTCAGAGTAAGACATGCCAGCTTTTTTGCATACATCTAAAATTTTCATTCCTGTTGCCAAATAGTCAACATTGGCATTTTGGTGTCTTTGCAATTCTGCATTCAGCCTGTTCAGCTTGAACTCATATTCATTTTTGAAAGTAATCCACAAATCCATATCTATAACTTTGTTCAACTGGTCGAGATACATCTTTTTGAGGGTTTCGGTGCATTCTTCTATCTCTTTGTTAAGCCTTTTGACCTCGTTCCTGTGATAGTTTTGTTCGTCTTTCAGGCTCTCTGCAAGAGAAGTTTTGACGAGTTCATATAGTTTTTCATCTAAGGCTATTCTCAAAAGATGTCTGCGGAATGAAGCTGTCATTTCCTTTTCTGAAATGCATAAGGTATTTGTGCAAGACGGGTCATTGTGGGTACAGCGATAGTAAACTTTTTCATATTTTTTGCGTTCTCCGCTGATTGCATAGCCGCAAACCTCACATTTTGCAATACCAGGATAGAGAAAATGAAAGTTTTTGCGTACTTTGGACTTGCTGACCTTTTGGAAAGCCTGTTGAGCTTTGTTAAAGAGGTCAAAGCTGACTATTGCAGGGTGCTTCCCTTGGTAAACAATACCATTGCAACGCATTTGTCCTGTGTAGATAACATTTTTGAGCATACCTTCTAATACGGTTTTGGTAATTTTGGGTTTGTTTTGCTGGTAATAGTAGCCATCTAAATAAAGTTTTTCACAGAGTTTGCGGATAGAATATTCACCTGTTGCAAAGAGTTCAAAAGCTCTGCGGATAAACATAACCCTCAAAGGATCAATGTAGAGTGCCTTTTTCTCACCTCGTTTGTAGCCATAGGGTGGTTGAAATGGCCAGTAACCCTGTTCAAGCCCTTCATGTAATCCTTTTGTAATCTCCTCGGATAGGTTGTCAATGTAGTTTTTTGCCATAAGTACCTTAATCCCATGTATGAACTTGTCATGAGATTTAGAGTTTTTGCTAATAATTGAGCCCTCTTTCACAAGGTGAACTTCAAGGTCATAATCTTCAAGAGTAACATAGTCCTTGAAGTTGCGGTAAAGCCTGTCTGTCTTTTCGACAAGGACAGTTCTAATATCGGGATTAGCCTTTAAAAAGGAAAGCATAGCATTGTAATTTGTTCTACCAGTTTTTTTGGCTGTTTCTGCATCAGAATACTCCTGAACTATCTCAAATCCTTTTTTCTTTGCATAATCTCGTAAAAGTTTCAACTGGGCTGGAATAGAAAACCCCTCACGTTCTTGTTCTTTGCTGGATACACGTGCATAAATAACAACTTGTTTGCTAGTCATAATCTGAACTCCTTAGAATTTTCTGAACTTCTTTGTTTTTATTTTTACTCATTTTGCAAGAAAGTAAAGTAAGGTTGGCGGACGATTTCCCGCTAAGGAAATCTCGAAATAACTGGGCTGAAAGCAATAGAAATCTACTCAAATCTGCAAAATGGTTCATAAAAATTTACGAAATCCAGTAATAGAGTACATCTAAGGTAAAAAATCATGTCGAAAAAGAAAATTTGTAAGATTTTCTCACAAAAGTGTAGTTTGTGTAGTCTACTGGCTAAAATTCACTCAAATTAAGCCTTTTAGAAGTTTGTGGAATGTAACTTTTGTGTTGTCATTGGGTTGTTTTGGTGTCGTTTTGGCAAAGAAAAACCGCACAAGTAATTTGTGCGGCTGAAAATTCAGATAAAAAAATCTAAACTTCATACAAGATAATAAATAGGAAGAACACTATCGCCGTCTAATCTTACGAAATGCAGATTTGAAGGTCATTTTTAGACCATTCTCATCACATTTGAAGATGTTTGCTACCAATTCAAGAACTTGTCGTTTTGTGGTGGTCTCAAAGCCAGTATAGACATCATAAAGTCGCTTTTCAAAAACCTCAGCAACCTTAGACTTAACTGTTTTGATTTGATTTTCAGCTACATATATTTTTGAGTCTAAATCACCATATTTTTCTTGAATGTTAGCAAATTTTCCCTTAATATACTGTTCATCTGTAATATCTTTTTTTGAAATGTCGTTCCATGCCCGTCTTTCTGCGTCAAACTTATGGCTACGACCACGTTTTAGAATAGATAATTTTTGTGTCATAGCATAGAGTTCATCTTTAAGAACTCCTGCTGCAATCTCTTCAGGAATAAGTCCTAGCCGTATCTCTTTCAGATATGCACATAAATCATCATCAATTAAGGCTTCACTGACATATACATGTTCCCTGCATTTTGGATTGGTACAACGGTAATACACATACTTTTTGCCATTTGGTTTAACCTTAACATCACCAGTCATACAATGTCCGCAATTAGAACAGGTTAAGAGTTTCGAGTAAGGTAAATTATGCTTGCGTGGGGCTTTTGGAGCTATATCAAGAAGTTTTTGAACTTTTTCAAAGAGTTCTTCTGAAATAATAGCCCTGTGCTCCCCTGTTACATACTCATCAGCCTGTCTCACATAATATTTACCTGTGTAGAAAGGATTTTTCAGCATAGATATAAGCGATTGTTTTGGAATAAGTTTAGATGACTGTAATTCATAGCGAAAACCTAATTCATACAGTCTATCAACAACTTCTAGCACAGTATAATTACCCGTTGCATAGAGTTCAAAGGCTTTTTTGACGAAGTCAGCACGCTTTTTGCTGATAACAGCCTGCCTTTTGTCTCTTGGTCCGTCATTTTCATACCCATAAGGCGGACGGCAAGGGCGGAAACCACCCAATGCCTTTGCCTTAATTCCCGCTAAACATTTTTCTCTATCTTGACGAACTCTATAGTTAGAAACACCTAAAATAGTGTCTAGCATAAGCATTTCATGAGCCCTTATTGGAGCTTGTAAGCTCAGGTTTTCCTGAACAAAAACGGCAGTCAAGCCTTCTTCTTCAACGAGTTTAAGAATTTTGTATCCGTCAATGGGATTCCTTGACATTCTGTCAATAAAGGCAAAAATTGCGACATCTGCTGCCCCGTTTTGGAGCTTTTTAACCATTTCATTGAACAAAGGTCGGGTTTCTGGTTTCATGGCACTTGCGTCCTCTTTATAGATGTGTTCGATTTTCATATTGTACTTTTTTGCAAAGTCTATACACAGCCTTTCTTGATCATCAAGTGAAGTATTGTCCGCTTGGTCTTTGCTGGATACCCTACAATATATAATACAAGCAGCACTTTTAAGTTTTTCTAATTTTTGATTTTGTGTTTTCATTTTAATATTTCTCCTTTTTTCTATTAGATAAAGTTAAGACTACCCCGCAATTAGTTATGCAGGGCAGTTTTTGATTAATTGTGATATATTACATTTCACTCTCATCTTCATACTTTCCATGGTATGCTTGGTCATATTTATATGCTTTGACTGTATCAAGTAAATAATCTTCATTTGCAATGTTAATAGATATAGTTCTACCAATATCCATAACCTTACGTTCTAAATCAAAACGATTGTCATTAGCTACATAATTGCAAAAGTCACTCATTTCAAGGGTTTGCTCTTGCGTATTACCATAAAGAATATTGAACTTTGTAATAAATTTGCTTAGGTTAAGGCGTAAGATTACATCACGTATAAGCTTGTAATGTACTCCATACCGCAAATCTTTATTGTCAATAAGTTTTGAGATATGCCTTAACATCATATCTGCATTTGTCACTTTAGATTTCAAAATTTTTTCATAATATCCATAGTATTCAAGAACCATTTGTTGCCAATTAAATAAGTTCTGCCCTACAAGTTTATTAATCAAAATCCACATAGTACATGACATCGCTACACTTCTCAAGTACCTATCACCACTGTAATTTGGAATATTATTAATAAGATTCTGATATACAGACTTAAAAATAGGTAAAACATAATCTCTGTATAGCAAAAGTCTCGGTAATATTAAAGATAGATCTTTCCGTAAAGACTCATCAAAGTACTTAAAATTTTCTTGAACAAAATCCGATTTCTTCATGTGAATAAATAATGTTCTAGATAATAAAGCTTCAGAAGGTTGCACAAAAGAATAATTTGACGTTGCAACAAATGAAGTAAATGTTGGCAATTTTTCAACACCAGTTTTTGTTCCTCTTTCACGAGGTATTGCACTATAAACAACTTTTACGATGTTTTCAGCATACTTTTTAAAGAAATTTTGGTCTAATTCTTCTATAAATAAAGGTATACATATTCTTCCCCCAAGTTCTTTTGTGATTGCAAATGGGGTAGATGTCCCAGACATAATGCTATTATCTGTCAAGCCAAATAAAGATGACAAACAGAACATTAATGTACTTTTCCCCGAATGAGTTTCACCTAAAAAGAAAATTACTGGAAATCCTTTAACTTCTTGTTGGAACAAATCCCAAAATACTGTAGCAATAGCAGCACCAAAACATAAAAGAGTTTTTGGGTCTAAAAAACATTCCTTTAAATTCATAAAAAATTTGAAAGCCACTTCATTAGGTGCTATTCCCGACATAGATAATTCAGGACGACAATTATTGTCTATATCTATCAAGCTATTTTGAAGATTATCATAATTTTTTGAGATATCCAATTTTTTTGAATAATTAACATCAAACGGACTATACATAACTTCCGCATTCTTATATACAAAGCGTCCGAATTGACTTCCACCACAAGCATATATAATTCTACGTGGTGTACTTTCGTGTAAGTGGTATTTGAATTTGTTAAAACCTTTTGGACCAACACCAAAATTTAGACAGGTAAAATACTCCCCAAGCTCATTGGCAAAAGTTCTAAAATCAACAAAGGCTTTACCTGAAAGCAATATCAGAACAGATGATTGTTCGTCTGAAACATGTATTCTTAGCAAAAATTTTTCCACAATTTGTTTTAGAGGAAATCGGGCATCTTTTTGCACCACTATCATCACAGGTTCTATACATAATTTTTTTGCTATTGTAATATCCTGATCTTCTTCAAGGTTAGTCTCATCTAAAATTTTTTCGTCTGGATTATCCTGTTCTGCTTGTGTCACAGGTACTGGTAAAAATCTTTTTTCTTCAAAATTAGTCATTGCATACCTCCCTCACAATTTCTTTCACAATAATGTGAAGAAGTTCTGCTAACATTTGTTTTTCGTTTTCAGAGAAATCTGAAACTATCATTTTTGCCATATTTTTTGGCATAATAAATTCTCCTTTACTTTGGTTGAATATGCCAATAATTTGTTTCAGCGACTAAAAGCACTCTGCTTTTAGACACACTTCTGCGTTGTACCATATTAAGACACAAATCAACACTCCTTGCAGAATGCAGATACAATGTTTAGATACAGTAATACACTTGCAGAATAATTAAGGTCATATCTCAAAGAAAAGGAGGTTAGCGAGCTATTTAGGGCGTTCGCTAGACATCAAATACATGATTCAGCTACAATTGCAATTTAAACTAATTCAGCTCAGCCCCTAGTTTTTCGATATTGGAATTTCTCTAAAGGTTTTCCCTGATTTTCCGACAAACGTAGGATGTCTAAGTCTACCCACGATATTTTTTCATCCATGCTTCTACCAGCAGTTAGAAAATTCCAGACTTTGCATATTTTATTTTAAATGTACTCCAAGGTGATTTTTCACCCAACATGCATGAGATTACATGATAAAAAAGATAAATCAATATAGAGTTACAGATTGTAAATAATTTTAGAATATCTACATGCAGTAGTCGCCGAATTCACAACGCATCTCGATAGCTTCATCATAGGCTTGACCTGCTTTTTGAGCATTTTCAGTATCACCTATGGATTCAAAAAGTTCTTTGGCTTCATAATAGCTGTCAATTGCTTCTCGGTATTTTCCCTGTTTAAGATAAATATTCCCTTGTGAAAATTTAGATTTGGCAGAGAAAGCAGTACCTTCTTCATTTTTAGAAGATTCATAATAACTATTTGTGTTTTGTGTAGCATAATAAGAGTTTTGTTGCACAGGTTGCTGTGTTGCCTGTGATTCTTCTGTTGGCTTGTTTGCTCTTTTTTGTTTTTGAGCATTCGTTTGGTTAACTTGACCTCGTAATCTATTAACATCTGAAAGAACATCTATACCACTTCTAATTCCATAAAAAATACTGTTCATATCACTTGCATAACAGCAATTCCCAGATAATAGTACAAGTAAAGATATTATTATCAAATTTTTCATAATTTTTATCCCCTTAGTAACAGTATCCATTTGGTCGGTTGCATTCCAACTCTGCAACATAATCAAAATATCTAAAACATTCGTCAGCTTTTTCGTAATTTCCTAGCAATTCATAAAGCTCTTTCGCCATCCATGCACTATCCATTGCTTTTCGATACTCTTTCTTTTTAGTATAAATTTCTGCTATGCTAATTCTTGCAAGAGCAATTTGTTTTTTGTCAGAACTATAGCGGATTACCTGATTAAAGTCATACAGAGCTTTATCATATTCAGCAAGTTTTGTTTGGTAAATATATCCTCTATTAAGATAAGCAGTAGCAAAATCATTTTTCAAATTGATTGTTTTTGTGAAAGTTTCCACCGCTTCTTTGTTTCGGTCAAGGTTCATCAGAACTAAACTTTTTCTAAACCAATTTTCATAATTATTTGATTTCAATGTTAGTAAAATATCGCATACAGTTAGCGCCTCATTGTATTTTTTTGCAGTATACAAGGTTAAGTTTTTCTTGGCAAATTCAGCATGTGTTTTTTGAGCAGTTTTCAGATCAAATTTTGCAGCTGCTTCTATTAGATTTTTGCTTTTTGCCAATTGGTTCATATTCAATGCACTAACAGCTATATCTGAAAGTTCCTGACTATATTTTTCAAAGTTCTTAGTTTTTGTTTTTGCAACTAAGTCAAAAAGAACCTTTGCCGTTTTAGTATCGTTATTTTCTATTTCTTTAAGACCTTTTGCGAATATCTCTTTCGATAGGTCGGTGTTTTTGTCAAAATTCAATGCATTTGCTATTTCTATAATTTGGACAGCTTTAGCTGTTTCTCCTACATATACACTTTTGATACTGTTATCAACAAGAATATTGCAAATTGTAGGCAATGAAAATAAGATTGGCACTCCTATAATGCATAAAAGAACAAGAGTAATGACAATAAACTTTGCAGGATTTTTCTTCTGTTTTGGTTTAACAATGGTTTTTGTTTCTGTCGTAGTAGTTTGTTTTTTCGGTGTAGTGTTCGCAAAAAATTCTTTAGATTTTGCTAAAATTACACTGAAATCAAAATTTCCTTTATCTGAGTTAAGAAGATATAAAGTTAACAGTAATAAAACAATAACAGTAGCGATGATTGCACCCCAGTTTAGCATATAAAATTCAATGTTAATGGGATTAACTGTAGTATAGTCAATTTTCCAAACATAAATATTTTGGTTATCTGCGTCTTTGATTTCTGTATTTGATTTAACTCCTTTAGCCTGTGAAGGAACTTGAATTCGAACTTTAGATGAAATAAGGCTATTAGGATTTACACTGCTGTCATATGATTTAACATCTTCAGGTTTTATAATCTGACCGCTTAAAAGATATTTTTTGAATAATAGATAATTTTTGACTATTAAAACTCCTATATCAGCATTTTGGGCTGTAATAAAGCCTATCTGTTCAACTTTTTTAGCTCTAGATAGATTTTTACAAATTTCTATTCTTTTGTTGCCGACACCGTCATTACTATCTACCTCTTGAACTTCTGTTTCAACGTTAATTCCGTCAATCAGAGTTTCTGTATCTTTAGTTAAATCATCATTTGAGGTGCTGTTATCAGAATATGCCATTAACTCTCTAGGGAAAAGTACAGTTGTTTCAACTTTCATATTGTCTTTGTTGTCAAAAGAAATATCTGTATTAGCCGTAATCGTACAGCCAGTAGATAAAATCATAACACCAAACAATAAAATCATATAAGATAAAAGATTCTTTTTCATTCCAAGCCTTTCTGTAACAATAAAAACTACTAAATAACTAAAATAATAATACACGTAAACACTAAATTTGTAAATATGGTTTTTATAAATTAGAATTTATCCTTTTGGCGAATATCTACATGCAAATAGCTATAATTTGCCTTGTGTATTATCATTAAAAGGATATGAGGGTAAAATATGGTACTCAAGAACAAGTTTGAGAAAGATGAACCACTACTAACAACAAGTATTGTAGCCAAAAGGCTGGGTATAACTCCTGACAGGCTAAGAACATACGACACAGAAAAGCTGATCAATACTCAGAGGGTAAAAACAGGCAAAGTTCAGAAAAGGCTCTACAGCTTGTACGATGTTGAGTGGCTTCAATGCCTTAGAATACTTGTCAAAGAACATAAAATGAGCATATCTTCAATCAAAATTCTTCTGCAAATCCTCTACAAAAATCCCTCAACTATATTGCCAAAGAATGAAATCGG